>NZ_JBPGXG010000025.1:0-38072 GCF_056755255.1 Monashia sp. HAY1-5C
TCCGTCGTCGGCAGCGTCAGATGTGTATAAGAGACAGGAGCAGGCGCAGCCCCGTGCGGCCGAACGGCTGGAGCACGTCGTCGACCTCGACGCGTCCGACGAGGACGTCGGTGAGGCCCACCGAGCCCTCGAAGCCGAGGTAGTCGAGCAGGCGGGGCCGGCGCAGGTCGCCCTCGATGACGACGACCGACAGGCCCGTCTCGGCGAGGCTGAGGGCCAGGTTCGCGGTCGTCGTCGACTTGCCCTCGCCGGGCAGGGACGACGTGACCACGATCGACTTCGGCGGGTCCGCGACGTCGATGAACTGCAGGTTCGTGCGCAGCGACCGGAAGGCCTCCGCCCGCTGGCTGCGCGGGTCGACCTGGACGATGAGCGGGTGCTCGAACGCGTCGGTGTCGAAGGCGATCGCGCCGAGGACCGTGCGGTCGGTGACGGTCTCGAGGTCGCGCTGGGACTTGACCGACTTGTCGAGGACGTCGCGCAGCAGCGCCAGGCCGAAGCCGAGCAGCAGGCCCAGGACGAGGCCGAGCGCAAGGTTGCGGGTCGGCTTCGGGCTCACTGGAGTGGTCTCGAGCGTGGCAGGGCGCGTGACCGAGAGCGTCACGGGGGACTGCTTGGCGGACTTCGCCTCGATGCTGGTGACGTATCGGGGAAAGACGTCCCCGATGGCCGCCGCGATCTGCTGCGCCCGCTGCGGGCTTGAGTCGGACACCGTGACGTCGATGAGGCTCGTGTCGAGAGGGATCGAGGAGGTGACTCGCGCCGCGAGCTGGTCCGTGGTGCCGCCGAGCCCGACAGCCTCCTTGACAGGCTGAAGCACGGCCGGGTCCTCGAGGATCTGGGCGTAGGTCTTGACCCGGGCCTGGGTGAAGGTGTTGCCCTGTTGGAGCGAGGAGGTCGTGTCGTCGCTCGTCGTGTTCACGAAGAAGCGCGTCGACGACGCGTACGTGCGCGGCGACAGTGCCGTGTAGGCCGCCGACAGGCCGAGGGTCACGAGCGTGACGGCGACGATGATCATCCACCGCTTCCGGATCACGTTCAGGTAGTCCTGGAGCTCCACAAGTCTCGTCTCTCTCCGTCGGTCGGCCTCCGGGACGTAGCCGTAGGTCGATCCCCCGGGTGCATCCGACACGTTCGCTCTGCGCCGCATCCTAGTGCCGCCGTGCCCGACTTGCTCTGGTTCGTCCCGGCGGGTCCGTAGAGTGAGGGCCGTGACCCGCTGGATGCGCTCCTCGACAGGGCGGCTGGCCCTCATGGGCCTGCTCGTCCTCCTCGTCGCCGACGCCGCCCTCGTCGCGCTCGCCTTCCGCCCCGATGCGGTGGGTGCCGAGCCTGCCGCGCCGGCGCCGCGGTCGACCCCGGTGACGTCGACCCCGACCCCGTCCCGCAGCCCGCAGACGCGTCCGGTCCCGCTGCGCCAGGTCGTCGTCGCCCTCGACGACCGCCGGGCGTGGCGCGCGGTGCTCGGCACCTGCGACACGGGCGGTGCAGCCCTCGAGGTGACCGCCGACGGGGGACGCACCTGGGGCTCGCGCGTCGTGCCGGCCAGGGCCCTCGGACGCGTCCAGCCCGTGTCGGCCGACAACGCCTTCGTCATCGGCGCCGACGCGTCGTGCAGCGCCGAGGAGTACGTCACCGAGGACGGCGCGCGGTCCTGGAAGGCGCCACGGGCGCTCGACGGGACGTGGTCGCGCACGCCCGGTGGGGAGACGTCCACGGCGGTGACCCCCGAGCGCCCGTCCGCCCGCCCCTGCGGAGCGGGCGCGCTCGTCGACCTCGCGCGGGTCTCGGCGCGCAGCGCCCGCGCCCTCTGCGCCGACGGCACCGTCATGACCTCCTCGGACGGCGGCGCCGCGTGGTCCCGGCTCACGCGCGTCGGCGGCGCCCTCGCGCTGTCGGTGCGGCAGGAGCAGGGTTCGGCCCGGGCGTACGTCGCGCGGGTCGCCGACGGCTGCGACGGGATCGAGGTCGCGCGCCTGACCGGCGCCTCGACCGGCACCTCGGCGGGCTCGACCGGCTCGGCTTCGGGCTCGACCACGAGCATCGCCTGCGTCGCCGCGCCCGACGGGGTGCCCCAGGGGCGCGTGTCGATCTCCGTCGTCGAGGAGGCCGGCTGGCTCGCGGTCGGCGACACGACGTGGCGGGCGGGCTCGGACCTGCGGGCGTGGACGCGGACCGCGTGACCGCCCCCTACGCTGGCTCACCATGAAGGGGATCGTGCTCGCCGGCGGTACCGGCACCCGGCTGCACCCGATCACGCGGGGGATCAGCAAGCAGCTGATGCCCGTGTACGACAAGCCGATGGTCTACTACCCGCTCTCGACGCTCATGATGGCCGGCATCCGTGACGTGCTCGTCATCACGACGCCGTGGGACGCCGAGCAGTTCGTCCGGCTCCTCGGTGACGGTTCGCAGTGGGGCATGTCCATCACGTACACCGTGCAGCCGAGTCCCGACGGCCTGGCCCAGGCCTTCGTCCTCGGGGCCGACTTCATCGGCGGCGACAGCGTCGCCCTCGTCCTCGGCGACAACATCTTCTTCGGTCCCGGCCTCGGCACGCGCCTGTCCGAGAACACGACCCTGACCGGCGGCCACGTCTTCGCCTACCGCGTCGCCGACCCGACCGCCTACGGCGTCGTCGAGTTCGACGAGACCGGGCGCGTCGTGTCGATCGAGGAGAAGCCGGAGAAGCCCCGCAGCAGCTTCGCGGTGCCCGGCCTCTACTTCTACGACAACGAGGTCGTCGAGATCGCCGCAGGGCTCACCCCGAGCGACCGCGGCGAGCTCGAGATCACGGCCGTCAACGACATCTACCTCCGGCGCGGCACCCTGTCGGTCAGCGTCCTGCCGCGCGGCACGGCGTGGTTCGACACCGGCACCTTCGAGGGACTCATCGAGGCCAGCGCGTTCGTCCGGGTCGTCGAGGCCCGGCAGGGCCTGAAGATCGGCTGCGTCGAGGAGATCGCCTGGCGCAACGGCTGGCTCGACGACGAGGGGTTGCAGGTGCACGCCGACGCGCAGGTCAAGAGCGGCTACGGTCGCTACCTGCAGGCGCTGCTCGACGAGGGCAGGGGCACCCCGTGAGCCGGCTCGCCCGCCGCTGCACCCGTACCGACCGACCCGGACCGGAGGACGCCCGCTGATGGACATCCGACCGCTGCGCATCGCCGGTGCCTTCGAGGTGACACCGCGCCAGCTCGCCGACGAGCGGGGCGTCTTCGCCGAGGGCTTCCGCGTCGACCACCTTGCCGAGGTGCTCGGCCACGAGATGGCCGTGCGGCAGACGAACATCTCCGTGTCGCGGGCCGGCGCGCTGCGCGGCATCCACTTCGCCGACGTGCCGCCGTCGCAGGCCAAGTACGTCACGGCCACCGGGGGCGTCTTCGTCGACTACGTCGTCGACCTGCGAGTGGGGTCACCGACCTTCGGCGAGTGGGACTCCGTCCTCCTCGACACCGTCGACCGGCGTGCCGTCTACCTCGCCGAAGGGCTGGGGCACGCCCTCGCGTGCGTCGATGACGGCACGGCGGTCTACCTCTGCTCGGAGGTCTTCAACCCCGTGGCCGAGCGCGGCGTCAACCCGCTCGACCCGCGCGTGGGCCTGGACCTGCCGGACGGTTTCGAGCCGGTCCTGTCGCCGAAGGACGCTGCTGCGCCCACCCTCGAGGAGGCCGCGAGCGGCGGCCTGCTGCCGACGTGGGAGGCATGCCTCGCGTGGTCCCGCGAGCTCGCCGCCCAGGCGGCCCGGTGAGCTCGGTGAGCTCGGTCAGTCCCATGGACGCGGCGTCCGGCGTGGGGAGGGAGCACCCGGTGGCGGCAGCCGGTGCGGCGCGCGCGGGACGCGTCCTCGTCGTCTGCACCGGGAACGTCTGCCGCTCGCCGTACGTCGAGCGCCGCCTCGCCCAGCTGCTCGCCGGCACCGGGCTCGAGGTGAGCAGCGCCGGTACACGGGCCCTCGTCGGTGCGCCGATCGAGCCGGGGTCGGTGGCCCTCCTCGAGCAGGTCGGCGCCGACACGGCCGGTTTCGCGTCCCGACAGCTGACGCCCGCCCTGCTCGCCGACGCCGACCTCGTCGTCACGGCCACCCAACGGCACCGCTCCGACGCGGTCGCGCTCAACCCCCGGGTCCTGCGGCACACCTTCACCCTCGGTGAGCTGGCCGACCTCCTCGCCGACACCGACCTGCGGGCCGTCGCGGAGGAGGCACGCGCTGCCGGGTCCGGAGGAACGCCGGGCGAGGACCGGACGCCGTGGGTGCTCCGGGTCGCCCGGGCCGCCCGCCACCGCCGCGGGTTCGTCCGGGCCCGCGCCGCCGGCGAGTCGGACATCCCCGACCCCTACGGGCGCGGCACCGAGGCCTACGCGCTCATGGGACGCGCCATCGAGGAGCTCCTGCCCGTCGTGGCGCAGGCGCTGCGGCCGCCGACGGTCTGAGGCCTGCGCCGTGCGCGTCAGTCCCGGTAGGCGTTGAGCTCGTCGTTGCGAATGGCCTCGCCGAGGTCCTTCATCTTGACCTCGTCGACGATGTCGATCGACGCGCCGGCCGGGCTCGTGCCGAAGCCGGTGAACGGCGCGGTGATGAACCGGATGTCGCCGCCCCGGATGTCGCGCAGCGCGAGGGCCTCCGAGCGCATGGTGCCCACGTCGAGGTTCTGGTCGACGGTGAGGTTCTTGGTCGCCGCGTCGACGAACTGGCCCAGCCTGACCGGGTTGAGCAGGACGTCCTTGTTCAGCGTCTTGAGCATGAGCGCCTTGATGAACGCCAGCTGCCGGCGGCCGCGCGAGATGTCGCCCTCGGACAGCTGTTTGCGCTCGCGGACGAAGGCGAGGGCCATGTCGCCGTCCATGTGCATCCGGCCGACCCGGAAGTCGTAGCCGTCGTCCTTGCTCGGCTCCTCGACGTCGACGTCCACCCCGCCGACGGCGTCGGTCATGCTCTTGAACTGCTCGAAGCCGAGCATGGCGACGTGGTCGATGCGGACCCCGAGCAGGTCCTGCATCGTGCGCACGAGCAGCGGCCCGCCACCGAAGGCGTACGCGGCGTTGAGCTTGTTCTTGCCCCTGCCGGGGATCGAGACGTAGAGGTCGCGGGGGAAGTGGATGAGGGTGACGCGCGAGTGGTCGGCCGGTACGTGCACGAGGACCATGACGTCGGAGCGGGCACCGACGCGGTCGGGGCCGGCGTCGTTGCCGATGATGAGGTAGTTGGTGCCGCTGCCGGCCGGCTGCTGGACGACCGTGCCGTCGGGCAGCGTGGGCAGCCCGCCCGGGCCGGCGGCGTCGGGCAGGAGCAGCTCCTGCTTGACGTTGTCGGTGACGACGTGGTTCAGCCAGGCGAGGTAGCCGCCGACCGCGAGCACCGGTACGAGCAGGAGCACGAGGGCGGTGACGAGCACCGTCCGGTTGCGGCGCCTCTCGCGCCGACCACCGTCGTCGCCGCGACGGGCGCGGCGACCACCGCCGGAGCCGCCCGAACCGGAACCGCCGGAGCCGTGGGACCCGGCGGACCCCGAGCCCCCGGCCACGAGCGCGTCGTCGTCGACCCGGTCGGGGTCGAACAGGTCGGTGCCGGTCTCGCGGGTGCTCACGCGGTCAGTCTAGGTGGCGGGCGCGGACGGATCCGGACTTTCCGGGTGCTGCCTACACTGGGCGCCATGCCCGGAGCCGGAACCCGTCGGCGCTCCGAGGTCCCCGTCCTCCTGCTCGGAGTCCTCGCCTTCGCCGGCTACGTGTGGCTCCTGGCGCAGGCCACGCCGGTCGTCGTCACCGTCTTCGGCTTCGCCTCGGACAACCGCCCGAAGCTCTACGCCGCCTACCTCGCCGTGCTCACGGGTCTGCCCGGGCTGCTGTGGACGCTGCCGCGGGCCCTGAGGCGCCCGGCGCCGCACGTCCCGGCCGCGCCCCGGTCCCGGCGCGAGAACGCGGTCGAGCGGCCCCACCACGTCGCCACCGACCTGCTCGGGATCGCCCTCATCCTCCTGGCCCAGGTGCCCCTGCCGGCGCCGTGGGGACCCGCGGGCAAGGCGGCCACCATCGCCAACATCACCCGGTCGCCCGAGATCGTCGAGCTGAGCGCGGAGCTCGCGACGTACTCGCTCGGCGTGTTCGCGGTCGGGGTGGTGGCCGCGGTCCTCGCCAAGGTCTACGCGCACGCGGCCGCGCAGCGCGTCATCGCGATCATCCTCGCGGTGGGCGCGCCGGTCGTCGCGTGGGTCCTCGTGCTGCGCGCCCTCAGCTGACCGCGAGCAGCCGGTCCACCTCGGCGCGCATCCGCACGTGGAACCGCTCCTCGGAGAAGAGCGAGGCGTGCGCGCGCGCGGCGTCGGCGTCCCAGCGTCGGTCCCGCGCGTCGAGGACCGCGGAACGCACGGCCTCCACGGTGGGGGTGTCGAAGAAGGCGCCGTTGGCCGACGCGTCGATGGTGTCGAGGTAGCCGCCGCCGCGCAGGGCGAGGGTCGGCACCCCGAAGGCTGCGGCCTCGAGCGGCGTGAGCCCGAAGTCCTCGAGGCTCGGGGCGAGCAGCCGCGACGCGTGGGCGTACGTCCAGCGCAGCTGCGCGTCGGTGAGCCCGGTGACGAGGCGCACGTTGGCCGGCGCCTCGGCCCGCAGTCGTCCCTCCAGCGGTCCGGAGCCGACGACGACGAGGCGCTCGGGCAGGCCGCGCACGGCGTCGACCGCGATGTCGACGTTCTTGTAGGGCAGCAGCCGCGACACGACGAGCAGGTAGCCCTCGCCCGCCCAGTCGGTGAGCGCGGGCACGGGCCGGCGCGGGCCCTCGGCGTCGATGCCGTAGGGCGGGGCCACGACCTCGGCCTCGATGCCGTAGGCCTCGCGGACCCGGTCCCGCACGACGCTCGAGTTGACGAGGTAGCGGTCGGCCGACGCCGCGGCTGCGCGGTCCCAGCCGCGCAGCCGGCTGCCCAGGGCGAGCAGCGCGCGCCCGCGCAGCGACCTCGAGGCCGGCCCGCCGAGGTAGGCGTCGGGCTGGTAGAGCCACCGCGCCGGGGCGTGGCAGTAGACGAGCTTTCGCCCGGTGGTCGGCACGCCGTGCGCCCACCCGGAGCTCGACGCGACGACGACGTCGGCGTCGACCGGCAGGCGGGCCACCGCCCACGGCAGCACGGGCAGCGCGGCCCGGTGCTCACGGCGCAGCAGGGCGACGCGGTCGATCGGTGAGGTGACGACGTGCGCGTCGCGGAACTCGGGGTACGTGGCGTCGGGGTCGTAGAGCGTCGTGTGGATCGCGGCGTCCGGGAACGCCCGGTGCAGGGCGAGGACGACGCGCTCGGCCCCGCCGCGCTGGGTGAGGTAGTCGTGCGCGATGGCGACGCGCGGGCGGTGGGTCACTCGCGGCTCCCGGTGCTCGACGGGGTGCGTGCGCGTCGCCCGGCTCGCCATGCCGACGCGGCGCTCACGTCAGCGCCAGCATACGGAGCAGCGGGGGTGTGGGCGTGCTCATGACGGCTCCCGGCCGGGATGGCGGGCAGGTCGGTCCCGGGCGGCCAGCTCCCAGACCCGGGTGAGGGCCTGCGCCGAACCCGTGGCCAGGAAGCGCGTCGTCACGTCGGCGTGGGCGCGGGCCGCCCGCGCGAGGGCGGCCTCGGGCTGGTCGAGCACGTCGAGGACCGCCTCCGCCAGGGCGTCCGCGTCGCCGGGTGGGACGAGCAGGCCGGTGTCGAGGCCGTCCGCCCCGGTGCGGACGATCTCGTCGACGCCGCCGCCGCGCGTGGCGACGACCGGCACGCCCGCGGCCATGGCCTCCGTGACGACCTGTCCGAACGGCTCGGGGACGGTCGCCGCGTGGACCGCCACCGCGGCCCGGTCGAGCTCGGCCCGGGGGTCGTCGGTGAAGCCCACCAGCTCGACGGCGTGCGCGAGCCCCAGCGCGTGGACCTCCTCCAGCACGTTCGCCGCGTAGGCGTCGGCCCCGAAGGCCGCGGCACCGACGATGCGGACGCGGGCGTCCGGGCGTACGTCGACGACGCGACGGGCCGCTCGGACGAGCACCAGCTGACCCTTCGTCGGGCCGATGCGCCCGACCATGAGGACGACGGGTGGTCCGTCGGGCTGGCGGGTGCGCGGCGTGGGAGCCACCTGGGCGAGGGCCAGCCCGGGGTGGACCACCCCGAGGCCTCGGGCACCGGGCAGCGTGGCCGCGGTCGCGGCGGAGTTGGCGACGACCGCCTGCGGGACTCTCCGGGCGAGGGTCTGCAGCAGGCGGGCCGTGCGCCCGGGCAGGTAGTCCTCGGCCAGCCGGTCGTGCACGTGCCAGACGAGCGGTCGACGGACCAGGGGAGCGGCGAGCGCACCGGCGAGGTCCGCCTTCAGGGAGGTCGTGTGCACGACGTCCACGTCGAGGCGTCGCAGCGTCGAGACGAGGCGCCCCAGGAACGCCACGCCGCCGACGAGCCGCCGGGGGTCGAGCGCGGCAGAGGCGCCGGCGCGCCGGTCGGTGCCGGCGACGTCCTCGGCGAGCGGTACGACGACGACGTCGTGGCCGGCGGCGCGTACTCGCTCGGCGAGCGGCCCGTCCGAGAACAGCACGACGACCGGGGTCACCCGCCCCGGCTCGAGCGCCTCGATGACCCGGACGAGGGCCAGCTCGGCGCCACCGAGCTCGGCCGTGTGGTCGAGCAGGGCGACGCGGACGGGCCGCCGCGCGGCTGGGCGCCGCGCGTCGTGCTGCCCCTCGTGCTGGGCAGCCTCGCGGATCGGCGTCTCTCGTCCGGACACGGTGCGAGGTTACGATGCGAAACGGCTGGAAACGGACGGATCGACCGCATCCGGCCGACCCGGCTGACATACTGCCGCTCATGCCGGCCTCATCGCCCGGTGACGAGACCGGTTCCGGCGCCAGGCCGCTCGTGCCCGATGCCGCAGCGGGCCGCGATGTCGGCGACGACCCGTCGGCGATGAGCGCCGGCCACCTGCAGGAGCGCGCCGTGCGCGGCGCGGCGTGGACGGTCGTGCACACGTTCGTCGCGATCCCTGTCGCATTCCTCGTCAACCTCGTCGTGGCCCGGGTCCTCGGCTCCGCCGACTACGGCCGGCTCGCGCTGCTCACGGCGATCATGGAGTTCGTCTCGGGGCTGCTGACGACGGGGTTCGCCACGGCCGTCATCCAGTTCGGGGCCAAGGCCCACGCGGCCGGGCGGACTGCCGACGTGGCCCGGCTGCTGTCGCAGTGGCAGGGCTTCCGCCTCGTCGTGGCCATGCCGGTGCTGCTCGTCGTCGTGCTCGTCATGGCGGACGTCCCGCCGTGGGCCATGGGCACCGCCCTGCTGTTCGGGGTCGTCCTGCCGTCCCTGCTCGACGGCGGTGCGACGAGCCTCGGCATCGAGAACAAGACCGCGGACGGCGCGAAGATCGCGCTCGTCACGACGCTGCTGACGCAGGCCGTGGTGGTCGTCGTGGCGCTGGCGGTGCGGACGCCCGATGCCGTGTGGGCCACGCGCCTGGTCGTCACGGGGCTTGCCGTCGGCCTCTGCCTGCTGCGGATCGCGCCGCAGTACCGCGGTGCGGTGCTGCGGCCGGCGCTGCCGCGCGGGCTGCCCGTCGGCTTCTGGCGATTCGCCGTGCCGATGGGGCTGGCCGGCGTCGTCAGCGGGCTCGTGTCCTCGCGCAGCGAGGTCTTCGTCATGAGCTGGCTCGCGACGCCGGAGGCTCTCGGCATCTATGCCCTGTCGTTCGGGCTGGCCGTGCACGCCTTCGCCCCGGCGCAGGCCATCGTCGGTCCACTCATCCCGGCGATCTCGGGCCTCCGGGAGATCGACGAGACCGCCGTCGCGCCGGCGTTCCGGCGGGTCGTGCGCAGCGGCGCGACCGTCGTCGCCCTCGTGGACGCGGCGGCCGTCGCACCCCTGGCCCTGCTCGTGCCGGTGCTGTACGGACACCAGTTCGCCGACGCGTCGCCTGTCGTGCTCGTGCTCGCGGTGACGTCCGGCGTCGCGACGGCCGGTGGGCCCGTCTTCGCCTTCGTGACGGCACGGCTGTCCGGGCGGCCCATCCTCGTGGCCTACCTCGTGGCGCTCGTCGTCGACCTCGGCCTGGCCGTGGCCCTCGTGCCCTCCCTCGGCGTGTGGGGCGCGGTCGTCGCGAACGCCGGCGGCGCCCTCACCAGCCTGGGCATCCTGGCCGGACGCGAGCTGAGGGCGCTCCGGCTGCCCCTGCGTGTCGTGCTCCACGACGCCGTGCCGCTGGCCGTCGGATCCCTCTCGGCGGTCGGCGCCTACCTCGTGGGCGCCGCGATGCCCGGTCCGGTGCTGCTGAGGGCGGTTGCGGCCGGCGTGGTGGGCACGGCGGTCTGCGTCGGCGTGCTGCGCCTCGTCGGCGCGGGGCTCACCGTCGACGACCGCGGCGCGGTGGACCGGGTCCTGCCCGCGCGCGTCCGCCGCCCGGCCTCGAAGCTGCTCGATGTCCTCCTCGGCGGCGCCACGCGAACGACCTGAGGGGCCCTCCACGCGGGGCACCCGCACCTGGTCCGTGGACCGCCCACTGACCGTGGCCTCGCCGGTCCGCGACCCTCGCCGGTCCGCGGCCCTCGCCGGTCCGCGGCCGTGTTCCCCATTCGCCTCACCACCTGCCCCGGTATTCGGGGCAGGTGGTGAGGGTGCTGGTGGGTGGAGGGTGGCTCCTTGCTGCTGCTCCGGTTTTCGGGGCAGGTGGTGAGGGTGCTGGTGGGTGGAGGGTGGCTCCTTGCTGCTGCTCCGGTTTTCGGGGCAGGTGGTGAGGGGCTGGGGTCAGGAACCCGCCGGCCGGGCTGCCGCGAGGACGTCCGCGTGGATCCGGGCGTAGGCGGCGGCGACCGTGGACCAGTCGTAGGCGGCGACGCGTTCCAGCCCGGCGGAGGCGAGCCGGTGGGCGCGGCCGGGGTCGCCGAGCACGGTCGCGACGGCGTCGGCGAGGGCCCGGGTGTCGATGGGGTCGACGAGGAGGCCGTCGGTCCCGTCGGCGACGAACTCGGCCGGCCCGCCGAGGCTCGTGGCGACGAGCGGCGCCCCCGCCCGCCACGCCTCGAGCGCGACGATCCCGAACGCCTCGACCCGGCTCGGCACGACGACGACCGCCGCTCGCCGCAGCCAGGCGTCGACGCCCGCCTCGTCGAGCGCACCGGTCAGCTCGAGCCGGTCACCGACGCCGAGCGATGCTGCGCGCTCCCGCAGGGCGGCCTCCTGCGACCCGCTGCCGACGAGGACGAGCCGGGCCCCGGCGTCGCGCCCGTCGGCGGCCAGGCGTCCCATCGCCTCGAGGAGCAGGTCGAAGCCCTTGTTGTGCTCGAGGCGCCCGACACCGAGGACCACCGGCGCGCCGTCGACGGGTGCCGGCCCGGCCGGGCCCGGCGGATGCGCCTCGAGGTCGACGCCGTTGGGCACGACGACACCGCCCTGGAGGCCGAAGCGCGTGCGCAGGTCCGCGAGCACGGCCTCCGAGCACCCGGTCGTCACCGCGGCCTCCGCGGCCGCCCGACGCAGCGCCCGACGCAGCAGCGCCGACCCGCCGAACGCGTCGTGGTCGTCGGCCACCGTCTCGCCATGGCTCGACACGACGAGCGGCGTACCGGTCCGACGCGCGAGGGCGAGGGCCCACGCCCCGTTCGGGCCGAAGCACTGCACGTGGAGGACGTCGGGGGAGAAGGCCCGGTGCGCCCTGCGCCAGCGACGCCACGCGCCGGGGGCTGCGAGGAGGAAGTCGGTCAGGGCCCGTACCCGGCGCGCCGGCATCGGCGTCGGCAGGTCGCGGACCACGACGTCGTCGACGACCCGGTCGCCGAGGTGCTCGCCGCGGTCGACGGTCCACACCTGCACCTGCGTGCCCTGGCGCCGCAGCTCTCGCGCCACGTGCCGGACGTGCGACTCGACGCCGCCGACGTGCGGGTCGTACGACGACGCCACGAGCGCGACGCGTGTCGGTCGGCCACCGGTCACGCCGCCTCCTCGGGGGTCGAGCGGCCCGGGTCCCGGTCCGGGCGGCGGGACTCACCCTACGATGCGGGCACGACCCGACACGGCACAACCGGACGAGCCGGACGGACGTGACGGGGACCGACACACCCGGACGCCTGCGGATACCAGAGGAGGACGCGTGCCCCGTCTCACCATCGCGACGACGGCGACCGCCGTGCCCATGGGCGCGCAGGCCTATGAGGGGCACGTGGCCTCGCGCGCGGCCGGGGCGCTCGAGGTGCTGTCGGGACCGGGGGAGACGTGGGAGGTGCGACGCACCGTCGCTCGTTCGCTGCGTTCGCCCCTCCCCGGCACGGTCCGGCTGCCGATGGGGTGGTTGTCCCAGGCGCCGGCGGCCCCCCGCGCCGCGGTCGGCCGGCTCCTGCACCACGGCGCCGGGCTCGTGCACCGGATGAGCCTCGAGCTGCCGCCGGCGCCCCTCGAGGTCGTCACGCTGCACGACGTCGTCGCCTGGCGGTTCCCCGACGAGTCGGCGCCGGTGCGGGCCGCGGCCGAGGAGCTGCGCCGGGCGGCCGCCGTCGTGTGCGTGTCCGAGTACACGGCGTCCGAGGCCGTCGAGGCACTGGGCGTGCGCGACCCGCACGTCGTCCCGAACGGCGTGGACCCGGTCTTCTTCGAGGCGACCCCGTTGCCGGTGCGCCGCCTCGAGTCGCTCGGCGTCACCGGTCCGTTCGTGCTGACGGCCGGCGGGGCGTCCGAGCGCAAGAACCTGACGGCCCTCGCCGAGGCGTGGCCCGTCATCCACCGGGCCCGGCCCGACCTCACGCTCGTCCTGGCCGGCCCGCCCCACCCGCGCCGCACCCGGCTGTTCGCCGACCTGCCCGGTGTCGTCCTCACCGGACGGCTGCCCGGCGATGACGTGCCCGGTCTCTACGCCGCGGCCGAGGTCGTCGTCGTGCCCTCGCTCGTCGAGGGGTTCGGGCTGCCTGCGCTCGAGGCCATGGCGGCGGGTGTCCCGGTCGTCGCCTCGAACCGGTCGTCCCTGCCCGAGGTCGTCGGCGACGCGGGACTGCTCGTCGAGCCGACCGGCCCGGGCCTGTCGGCCGGGGTCCTCGATGCGCTCGCCGCCGGAGCGGACCGGGCCGCGCTCGTGGCGCGCGGACGCGCCCGCGCTCGCCGGTTCACGTGGGAGGCCGCCGCCCTCGGGCACGCTCGCGTCTGGCGCTCGGTCGGGCTCTGACGCCGATGTTCGTCGCGTCGCCACCCAGCAGCCCGACGGCGACACCGGTGGCCGCGGCGACGAGCAGCGCGCTCCCGAGCACGTCGACCGGACGGTGGGCGTAGCAGCTGACGTTGCCGGTCCCGACGACGACCGACAGCCCGGCGAGGACACCGAGGCCGCGGCGACCCAGCGGCCGGGGCCAGAGGACACCGAGCGCCACGAGTAGGGCGAACCCGACCGTCGCGTGGTCGGAGGGATAGCCCTCGCCCGGCAGGTGGAGCGTCGCCGGAACGTCGACGCCCGCCGACACCAGCGCCGAGGCGCCGGCGACGAGCACGGCGAGAGCCGCCCGGCGCCATCCCCGTCGCGCGAGGGTCAGGAGCATCAGCCCGGCATCGAGGGGGGCGAGCGCCACGAGCAGCCACGGCCGCGCCAGCGCGTCGAGACCGCGGCGCACCGGGGCCGGCAGCCCGTCGAGCACGGCGGAGGAGACCCAGCGGTCCACGGTGTCGCCCGGACCGGTCCGGAGGAACACCAGTGCGGCCAGGACGAACCCGGCCGCGGCAGCGAGGCCGACGAGCAGCCAGCGGACTCGGGTTCGGACCGGGGCCGGGCGCGACACGTGACCCCTCCTTCGCTCTCCGGTCCGCACCGGGTGGATCGCCGCGACCGGGTCCGCCGCGTCGAGCCGGCTGTTAGGGTGCGATCGTCCGGTTGGCTCGCAGTGTATGGGGGTTGTCTCTATGACTGCGGGGGACACCGCCGAGGACGCTGCCGAAGCCACCGAGCCGCTCGTCGACGTCCCGCTCCACGTGCGGATCGCCTTCGCGCACGCGGCCGTCCAGCACGTGGCCGACCACCTGGGTGCCCGCGTCCTCCACGTCAAGGGCGCGGCCCTGGACCCCTCGCTCGTTCCCGGCCGCGGCTACTCCGACGCGGACGTCCTCGTGCACCCGCGGGACGTGGCCCGGGTGCTGGCCGCGCTGCGCGACCACGGCTGGGACCTCATCAACACGTTCGCCTACGCCTCCTCGTTCGAGCACTCGGCGACGTTGCGCCACAAGGACTTCGGTCTGCTCGACGTGCACCGCGTCTTCCCCGGCACGGGACCGACGCCGGAGGCGGCGTTCGAGGCGTTGTGGGACGGTCACGGATCGACGACCCTCGGCGGGCGCAGCTGCGCGGTGCCCTCGCGCCCGGCCCAGGCATGCCTGCTGCTGCTCCATGCGGCGCGCGCGGGCAAGGACGACAAGGCCGCCCACGACGTCGACGCCGTGTGGACCATCGCGAGCGGCCCCGAGCGCGCGGCCGTCCTCGAGCAGGTCGACCGGCTCGGCGCGCAGCTGGCGTTCTCCGTCATCACCGGCACGCTCGACGACCACGCCGGCGACCCGGCCTACGACCTGTGGCGGGTCGCGTCGCGGGGCGGGACCCGCGTCGACGAGTGGCGGGCCCGGTTGCGCGCCGCCCGCGGCCTGCGCGCCAAGGTGGGGGTGGCCGGGCGGTCGGTGCTCGTCAACGTCGAGCACCTGACCATCGTGCGGGGTGCGCCGGTCAGCCGGCGCGAGGTCGTCGCCGAGTTCTTCGCGCGGCCGGTCCGCGGCATCGGGGAGCAGCTGCGCCGACGGTCCCGCAAGGACCACAACGGCCACACGGCTCCCAGGGGCACGCCGTGAGCGCCCCTCCGCTGCCGCCCGCGTCCGGCGCGCCGGCCTCGCGTCCGGCCTTCGCCGCGGCCGACGACGTCGGCGCCGTGGTGTCGGCCGACGGCCTGACCGTGTGGGTGGCCGCCCTGCCGGGCGGGCCGATCCACGTGCTCGAGGGCGTCGCCGCCTCCATCTGGACCGCCGCCACGACCGGGCCGGCCGAGGACTGGCCCCTGCGCGTGGCCACCCGCTGGGACCAGCAGCCCGACGCGGTGGCGGCCCAGGTCGACGCGTTCACCGCCGACCTCCTCGCGCGCGGCCTGCTGCGTCCCCTCACCTGACGCCGCCGCACCGGCCGGCCGGGGGAGCGGCGCGCCCCGGCCCGACGGGCACGCGTCAGCCGTGCCGGGCTCGCTTCTGGTCGGCGCGCGAGACGGCGCCGGCCCTGGCCGCCGTGCCGGCCCTGACGGCGGTTCCGGCCTTGACGGCGGTTCCGGCCTTGACGGCGGTGCCGGTCTTCGTGGGCTGAGCGTCGGCGTCCCGGTTGTAGCCGTAGTAGCCGTACCGGTGCGCGGTCGAGGACCCGGACGAGACCATGTTGAGGACGAACCCGGCCACCGGGGCCTCGACCGTCTCGAGCGACTGCACGGCGCTTGCGAGGTCCTTCTTCCGGGTCCGTTCGGCGCCGACGACCATGATGAGGCCGCGCGTCAGCTTGTTGATGAGCACGGCGTCGATGACCGGCACGACGGGCGGGCTGTCGACGAGGATGAAGTCGAACTCGTGGGCGAGCTTGCCGAACAGCAGCTCCATCGGCTCGGAGCCGAGCAGCTCGCTCGGGTTCGGCGGGACGGCGCCGGCCGGCAGCACGTGCAGCGAGGTGTCGCGCCATTGCTGGATGACGTCGTCGGGCTCGGCGTGCCCGAGCAGCAGCGTCGTCAGGCCGAACGCGCCGTCGAGGCCGAGCGTCCTTGCCACCGACGGGTTTCGCAGGTCACCGTCGATGAGCAGCACCCGCGACCCGGCGTCGGCCATGGCCAGCGCGAGGTTGACGGTCGTCGTCGTCTTGCCCTCGCCGGGAACCGAGGAGGTGACGACGAAGGAGTGGCCGCCGGTGGTGACGTCGACGAAGAGGATGTTCGTGCGGAGCCGACGGATGGCCTCGGCGTGGCGCCCGTGCGGGTCGGACTCGAGGCTGAGGAACCCGGTGGCGTCCTTGGCCGCCTTGACGAGCGGGATGTCACCGAGGATCGGGCGCCTCGACAGCGCCTTGATGTCCTCCTCGCTGCGCACCTTCGTGTCGAGCGTGTGGGTCAGCAGCGCCAGGCCGATGCCGATGGCCAGGCCGAGCAGACCACCGATGAGCAGGTTGCGCCTGGCGTTGGGCGAGATCGGCTCGGCCGGCACCCCCGCCGGGGCGATCGTCGTGGACTCGACGGACTGGCCGTTCGAGGCGAGCAGCGGCGAGAACTTCTTGGCGACCTCGGCCAGCACCGGGCCCGCCTCGTTGGCGACGCGGGCCACGAGCCGCGGGTCACCGCCCGTCGAGCTGATCGTCATCATGTTCGAGGTCTGCGACACCTCGCCGGCCAGGCCGAGCGGGGTGCCCGGCGCCAGGCCGAGACGCTGGGTCAGCGGCTCGGTGACCGACGGCGAGGTGAGGACGTCGAGGTAGGTGGCGAGGTCGGTGGCCGACACGGCGTAGGTGCCGGACTTGCCGTCCTGGGAGTCGACCGGCTCGGTGGCCGACAGGTAGATCTTGGCGCTGGCCGTGTAGACGGCAGGCGTCAGCATCGTCTGGACGGCCGTGGCCGCGGTCACCGTCAGCAGGCAGAGGACGACGATCCGCCACCGCGCCCCCAGCACAGTGAGGAAGTCTCGAAAAGTCACGGTCCCCCCGGCCGATCTCGACGGTACGTGCGAGCATCGTCCCATATCATCCGAATCCCGGGGCCGAGTCAGCGACATCCGCACCGGTGGCCCGGGGGAGGGCCGACCGCGACCACGGTGGTGCGGGGAGGAACGGTCAGGAGGGGGCCGATGCGGACGCTGCGCGTGTCCCACAGCGCCGTCGTCGACGGCTGGCGCGAGCGCGAGCGTGCGCTGCGCCGGCTCGGGCACGACGTCGAGCTGCTGTCGGCGCGCGCGTGGTCCGAGGGCGGACGCGTCGTTCCGCTCGCGCCGCGTGCGGGCGAGACCGTGACCGGCGTCGGCACCGTCGGACGCCACCCCGCGCTCTTCCTCTACGACCCGCGCCCGATCTGGCGGGCGCTCGGCCGACCGCTCGACGTCGTCGACGTCCACGAGGAGCCGTTCGCGCTCGCGACGGCCGAGGTGCTGCTGCTGCGACGGCTGCGCCGCCAGCGCGCCCCCTACGTCCTGTACTCCGCCCAGAACATCGACAAGCGCTACCCGCCGCCGTTCCGATGGCTCGAGCGGTGGGCCCTGCGTCACGCATCGGGCGTGTCCGTGTGCAACGACGCCGCCGGACGCATCGTCGAGCGCAAGGGTTTCCCGGGCCGGGCCCGCACCATCGACCTCGGCACCGACCTGGCGACCTTCACTCCCGCGCCGTGGCGCGCACCGAGCCGGGACGAGGACGTCGTCGTCGGGTATGCCGGCCGGCTCGACCCGGCCAAGGGCGTGCACGTGCTGCTGGAGGCCCTCGGGATCGAGACCGGCCTGCGCCTGCGCGTCGCCGGTGACGGCCCGGACCGGTCCCGCCTCGAGGGGCTCGCCGTCGAGCTCGGGGTGGCCGAGCGTGTCGAGCACCTCGGCGCCCTCGACCCGGCCGACCTGCCCGGCTTCCTGAGCTCCGTCGACGTGCTCTGCGTGCCGTCCCTGACGACACGGTCGTGGGTCGAGCAGTTCGGACGCGTCGCCCTGGAGGCGATGGCCTGCGGGACACCCGTCGTCGTCAGCGACAGCGGCGCCCTGCCGGACGTCGTGGGCGACGCCGCGCTCGTCGTCGCCGAGGGTGACGCCGCCGGGTTGGCCAAGGCCGCCGTGGAGGCCGGGCGCGACGCCGCCACCGCCGAGCGGCTGCGCGCGGCAGGGCTGGTCCGGGCCGCCGCGTCGTCGTGGGACCACGTCGCGGCCGCGCACGACGCGCTCTACCGGTCGGCGACGCGCACGCCCTCCGCGGCCGGCCCCGGGCAGCGCCCGGTGGAGGTCGTCGTCGTCGCCTACGGCCGGCCCGACCTCCTCGGTGGTGCCCTGGAGCCGTTCGTGCCAGCCGGGTACGGCGTCACCGTCGTCGACAACTCGTCGTCACCGGAGGTCCGTGCCGTCGCCGAGCGGCACGGTGCCCGGTACGTCGACCCGGGCCGCAACGGCGGGTTCGCGGCCGGGGTCAACGAGGGGCTGCGCCACGTCCGGGCCGAGGCCGACGTGCTGCTCGTCAACCCCGACGCGTCGGTCGCCCCCGCCGACGTCGACCGGCTCGTCGCCGCGCTCGCCGCCGACCCCGGCCTCGCCAGCGTCGGCCCGGCCCAGGTCGACGCCGGGGGCCACGCCTCGCGCGTCACGTGGCCGTTCCCGTCCCCGCTCGGCACGTGGCTCGACGCCGTCGGCCTCGGCCGGTGGCGCCGCGACCGGTACGTCATCGGCTCGGTCCTGCTGCTGCGCCGCGAGGCCCTCGACCACGTGGGCGCCTTCGACGAGAACCGGTTCTTCCTCTACGGCGAGGAGACCGACTGGGCGGCCCGGGCGGTCCGTCTCGGGTGGCGCCACGCCGTCGTGCCCGAGGCCCGCGCCGTCCACGTCGGTGCGGCCACGAGCACCGACCCGGACCGCCGCGAGGGACACGTGCAGGCCGCGCAGGAGCTGTTCCTGCGCAAGCACCACGGGGCGCTGGGCTGGCAGGTCAGCCGCCTCGGGCAGGTCCTCGGCTCCGGGGTGCGCGCCGTCGTGCTGCCCGGCGAGCGCGGGGTCGCGGCGCGGCGCCGGCTGCGCGCCAACCTCGCAGGCCCCGTCCGCTCCGAGCGTCGGCCCGCCGATCTCCTCGCGGGCGGCCCTGCGGCGGAAGGTGCCTGAGATGTCGCAGGTGGGCGGCGCCGTCGCCGGACGTGGGCAGGCCCGGCACGCCGGTCAGGCCTGGGAGCGGTGGCGGGCGCGGGTGCGCACCGCCGCGCTCGTCGTGCTCGCCGCCGCGTTGCTGCTCGTCGTCGGACGGTTCGCCGCCACGACGCCGGAGGCCGCGGTCGTCATCGGCGTGGGCGTCCTCGCGACCGGCGTCACGGCGGTCCAGCCCGGGCTGATCCCGCTCGCCGTCCTGCCCGTGCTCTTCGCGGTGCTCCGCGTCGGCAGCCAGGGCGTCGACCTGTCGCTGTCGGACTTCGCCCTCGCCGGCGCGAGCCTGCCGGCCCTCCTGCTGGCCCGCCGCCCCTTCGCACCGGGCCTGCGCGCCGTGCTCTGGGCCTCGGCCGCCTACCAGTTCGCGACCCTCGTCACCGTCGTCGACAACCCGTACTCGGCCAACGCCGTCGAGTGGGCGCACGCCTGGATGACGGTCTCCGGCAGCGTCCTCGTCGGCTGGGCGGTCGGGGCCAACGGGCACGCGCGCACCGGCCTGCGCCTCGTCATCGGGACCGTCGCGCTGCTCGCCCTGGTCACCGTCGTCGAGGGGGGCCTGCAGGTGCTCCGGGGCGACCTCTCGCCGGTCTACATCACCATCCCCTACCCGATGCACAAGAACTTCGTGGGCACCGTCTGCTCGTTCGGCGCCACCATCCTCTACGCCCGTCCCGCGTGGGCCGGCATCGGGCGCCGGCTCGGGTGGCTGCTGCTCGCCGTCATGGTCGCGGCGATGTTCCTGACCCAGTCGCGCCAGGCGCTCATCGGCTTCGTCGCGGCCGTCTTCGTCCTCGTGCTGCGCGGCCGGTCCGAACGCCGCCGCAGCAAGCTCGTCCTCCTGCTCCTCGCGCCGGCGGTCCTCTTCGTCACCAACCTCGTGCAGGACCAGCTCAGCTCGGGCAACCAGTTCAACTCGGTCTTCCAGCGGCTCACGTGGTTCCAGGACAGCCTGGACGTCTGGGGCACCCACCCGTGGTTCGGCGTCGGCCTGCGCTGGTGGTACACCGACCGGTTCGCCGTCTCGTTCCAGCCGCCCAACGCCGAGATCGAGGTGCTCACCTCCGCCGGGGTCGTCGGGCTGGTCCTCTTCCTCGTCCTGCTCGCCGTCGCGCTCCGCGTCGCGTGGAGGCTGGACCCCCGCTACGGCTCCGTCGCCCTCGCGGTCCTCGTCAACCGGTTCAGCCAGGCCCAGTTCGACCTGTTCTGGTCGGCGGTGCAGGCGTCGGTGCCGTTCGTCGTGCTCGGCATCGGCATCGGCGCCCAGCGGTACGCCGAGGCCCGCCGTACCGCACGGGCTGCTACGCCGGCCGCCGGCTCGACGGCGGCACCGGACGTCGGACGCCGCGTCACGGGGGTGGCGTGGGCGCCACGCGTGGGTGCCCCGTGACCGCCGTCGTCCAGATCACCCCGGAGATCGCACCGGGGACCGGCGTCGGTGCCGTCGCCCACCACCTCGAACAGGCGTGGCGGCGCGCCGGGGTCGACGTGCGGCGGTTCACCCTCGCCGAGTGCGGCGGCGGGTGGCTGCCCCGTCCCGGGGGCGGCCTCCGCGGACGCCTCGCCCTGCTGGCCCGGGTGCTGTGGTTCTCCACCGTCGGCACCGCCCGGGCCCGGCGGTACCTGCGCGCCCATCCCGACCTGCTGTCGGTGTGTCACAACGACGCCCTCGCCGGTGACGTCTACGTCAACCACGGCATCGTCCAGGTGGCGATGGCCGCGCGGGGCCACGGCCGGCTGCGACTGCTGCGCAACCCGGTCCACCTGTTCACGACGGTCCGCGACCGCTACCGGTACACCCGATCCCGCGCGCACCGGGTCGTCGTCAACCTCGTCACCGCCGAGGAGCGGCTGCTCCGTGACACCTACCCCCGGCTGCGTCCGCCGACGGTCGTCATCGGCAACGGTGTCGACGTCGACCGTTTCCGCCCGCCGACGCCGACCGAGCGCTCGGCCCCGCGGGAGGCCCTCGGCCTCGGCCCGGCGGACCGCGTCGTCCTCTTCATCGGCAACGAGTTCGGCCGCAAGGGGCTGCCCGCGCTGACGGAGGCGCTCGCCGCCACGAGCCCCCGGACCCACCTCGTCGTCGTCGGCGGGACGCCCGACCTCGTCGCCGCGGCCCGCGAGCAGGCCCGACGCGTCGGGGTCGACGGCCGCGTCCACCTCGTCGGCCCGCACCCCGACCCGCGCCCGTGGCTGCACGCGGCCGACGTGCTGGCCAGCCCGAGCGCCTACGAGTCCTACGGGCTCGTCGTCCTCGAGGCCCTCGCGTGCGGCGTGCCCGTCGTCGCCACCCCGACCGGCTGCGTCCCCGACCTCGTCGTCGAGGGCGTCAACGGCGCCGTCGTCGACGCGGCCCCCGGTCGCCTGCCCACGGCCCTGGCCGCCGCGGTCGAGCGCGTCCTCGGCCTCGACACCGAGGCCGTCCGGGGCGCCGCTCGCGCCACCGCCGAGGAACACTCGTGGGAGCTCGTCGCGCGCCGCTACCTCGACCTGCTGACCTCCCTCGACCCGCGTCCGACGGTCGCCGGCTCCGTCGCGCCCGGAGGTGGGGCATGAGGGTGCTGCACGTCGTCCGCTCGGACGCCTTCGCCGGGGTCGAGAGCCACGTCGCCCGGCTCGCGCGCGCCCAGGCGGACCGCGGCGACGAGGTACTCGTCGTCGGCGGGGACCCGGCCCGCACCGCGGCCGCGGCCGGTCCGCACGTGCGCCACGAGCCGGCCCGCACGGTCGCCGACGTCGCCCGGCGGACGCGGCTGGCCGCCCGGGGTGCCGACGTCGTCCACGCCCACATGACCGCCGCCGAGGTCGCGGCCGCGGGGGCCCTCGCGGGCCGTCCGGTGCCGCTCGTCGCCACGCAGCACTTCGCCCGGCCGCCGGGCAGCAACCCCCTCTCGGCGCTCGCCGCCGGCCTCGCCGCCCGCCGGGTCTGCGCCCGGGTCGCCATCAGCGAGCACGTGGCTCGCAGCATCGGTCGCCCGAGCCGCGTCATCCACCCCGGCGTCGACGTGGTGGAGGTCTCGCCGACCGCCGCCGAGCGCGAACCGGTCGTCCTGGTGGCCCAGCGTTTCGAGCACGAGAAGGAGACCGGCCTCGCGGTCCGGGCCTTCGCGGCATCCGGCCTCGCCGCGCGCGGGTGGCGGCTGCACCTCGCCGGGGACGGCGCCGAGCGGGCGGCGCTCGCGGCGCTCGTCGACCGTCTCGGCCTCGGTGCCGCGACGACCTTCCTCGGCCACCGCGCCGACGTCGGCCGGCTCATGCTGCGGTCCTCGGTGCTGCTCGCCCCCTGCCGGGTCGAGGGTCTGGGCCTCACCGTCCTCGAGGCGATGGCCGCCGCTCTGCCGGTCGTCGCCGTCGCCGGTGGTGGCCACCTCGAGACGTCCGGCTCGGTCGTGGGCGCCGCGCTGCACGCACCCGGTGACGCCGAGGCCGCCGCCGCCCTCCTGCGCGGCCTCGCCGAGGACCCCGACGGCCGCGACCGCTACGGAGCCGCCCTCCAGGAGGCGCAGCGCTCCCGGTTCACGCCGCAACGCCAGGCCGAGCTCACGGACCGGCTCTACGAGGAGGTGCGCTGACATGGACCTCGTCGTCGCCTCCCTCGAGGCCTGGGACGCGGTGTGGCGTCGCAACCAGCACCTCGTCGCCGGGCTGCTGCGCGCCGACCCGGGTCTGCGGGTCCTGTTCGTCGAGCCGGCCACCGACCCGTTGCACGCCGCGCTCGGCGCCGCCCGGCCGCGCCGGGGCCGGGGGCTGCGTCGCGGTCCGCGGCTGCCCGGCGTCGGTCCCGACGCGCTGTGGCTGTTCGAGCCGACGAAGTGGCTGCCGCGACGGCTGGACGCGGGCGTCGACGACCGCTGGGCGCGCCAGGTCATCCGGGCCTCGCGCACCCTCGGCATGACGGCGCCGAACCTCTGGGTCAACGACCCGACCGGCGCGCTCCTCGTCGCCGCGACGCACTGGCCCGCCCTCTACGACGTCACCGACGACTGGACCCTCGCCGACCGCCCCGCGGCCCAGCTGGACCGGGTGCGCGCGCAGGAGCACGTGCTGCTCGAGCGCTGCGCCGAGGTCGTCGTGTGCTCCCCGGAGCTCGCCGCGAGCAAGGGCGCGGACCGCGCGGTGACGCTCGTGCCCAACGGCGTCGACACCGCCGCGTACCGCGCGAGCCACGAGCGACCGGGCGACCTGCCTCCCGCCCGCGTCGCCCTCTACGCGGGCACGCTGCACGCCGACCGTCTCGACGTCGACCTCTGCATCGACCTCTGCACCGCCCTCGAGGGGCTGGCCGGAGGGCCGGGCCGGCTCGCGCTCGTCGGGCCGGACGCGCTGGAGCACCGCGACACCGAGCGGCTGCGCGACGCCGGGGCCATCGTCCTCGGGGCACGCCGCAGCGCCGACGTGCCCGCCTACCTCCAGCACGCCGACGTGCTCGTCGTGCCGCACGTGGTGACGCCGTTCACCGACAGCCTCGACCCCATCAAGCTCTACGAGTACGCGGCCGCCGGGCGCCCCGTCGTCTCGACGCCGGTGGCCGGGTTCCGCGACAGCGAGGACCCTCTCGTGCGCTCCGCCGACGGCGCGGCCTTCATCCTCGCCGTCGCCGAGGTCCTCGCCGACAGCGGCGAGCTCGCCGCGGTCCCGGACTCCGGCGGGCCGTCGCGGGCGGCGTCCACCGGCTCCCCGGAACGGGACGAGATCGTCGCGAGGCTCGACTGGAGCGACCGCGTGGAGCGGATGCGGCTGGTCCTCGCCCGGCTCGGTGGTGCGTCGTGAACGCCGACTCGTTCGTCGTCCGCGCCCTCGGCCGGCGGGTCGCGGTGACCCTCGACCCGGCGCTGGCCGACGCCGCCCGCCGCGTCTGGCACCTGTGCCTCGACGACACCGACGGACCGCACGACGCCGACGTCGACCACCCCGCGCCGGCCTCCACGGAGGCCGACGCCGTCGCCTCCTCGCTGCAGGACCTCACCCAGCGCGTCACCCGGGCCGCCATCGGCGCAGCCGCGGGCCGGTCGCTGATGTTCCACGCCGGCGCGCTGTGCGACCCGCTCACCGGGGCCGCGCTCGTGTACGTCGCTCCGGGCGGCACCGGCAAGACCACGGCCACCCGCACGCTCGGACCCGGCCGCGGCTACATCACCGACGAGACCGTCGCGGTGCGACCGGACCTGACCATCGAGCCCTACTCGAAGCCACTGTCCGTCCGGCGCTCGGCGAGCTCGGCGCTCAAGGACGAGCGGGCCCCCGGCGACCTCGGCCTGGTCCCACCGGCCGTGACGCCCTGGCTCGCCGGGATCGTCGCCTTGCGCCGCGACCGACCCGCGGGCGCCGGCATCGAGGTCGAGGACGTGCCTCTCCTCGACGCGCTCGTGACCCTGGCGCCCGAGACGTCGTCGCTGGCGCGCCTCGGCCGGCCCCTTCGCCGGCTCGCCGACGCCGTCGAGGCCGCCGGTGGGCTGCGTGTCGTGCGCTACGCCGAGGCGTGCGACCTCGAACCCATCGTCGCCGAGGTGCTGGGGAGGACGCGATGAGCGGCCCGGGCAGCGGGCTGCGATGCGACGCAGCGGTCGGCGTCGGACCAATCGTCGACCTCCTGTCGACCGAGGAGGGCACCGTCGTCCTCGTCGGCGGCGACACCGGTCACCACGTCGTGCGGGTCTCCGAGCTCGGTCGCGTCGTCCTCGAGCTGCTCGCCGCCGGCCCCCTGACCGTGCGCGACGTCGCCGCACACCTCGTCGACCTGTTCGGCGCCCCGTCCGGCCAGGACCCGGTGGAGGCCACCCGACAGGCCCTCGACGACATGTCCGGAAGTGGCCTGGTTCGTCCCGAAACGTGAATCGGGCCCGGGCGCCGCCGTGCCCCACTTCTGCCCGAAACCGCAGGTCAGCGACCGTTTTGTCGCTAGAGTCGAGCCGTTCTCCGGGGGGAAGACACATCGAGTGGGGGGAAATCCGCATGTCCGAGAAACTGGGCGTCGACACGACGTCACCGAGCCGGCGCACGGTCGTCAAGGGGGCCGCCTGGGCGGTGCCCGCGATCGCCGTCGCATCGGCTGCTCCGACCGTGGCAGCGTCCGAGGGGCCGCTGTCGTTCACGGGCGGGGCCTGCAAGCTGCCCGGCAACGCCAACGACATCTTCAAGGGCTACGTCTTCGAGCTGCTGGCGCGCAACCTGCCGGGTCCGAACCCGAGCACCGGCGTCACCGTCGTCACCGACGTGCGCATCAACGGCGTGCCGGTCACCGGTTACCAGGTCTACGTCGCCGCCGGCACGTCGTGCACGTGCGGCACGTGCGCGCCGCCCGGCTCCACCGTCTGCAACACGTTCTGCACGCCCGACGGCACGAGCCAGCGGATCTTCGTGTACACGAACAGCCAGGCCAGCAGCAAGAACACGTCGTTCAGCCTGCAGTACCAGCGGTACGAGTGCAGCACCTGCGCCGCGATCGACCCGGCGCCCGTCCTCATCTCCAGCGGCACGCTGTCGACGCCGCCGGCGACCACGGGTGGCGGCTCGTGCAGCATCCAGGGTGCCGTTCCGGTGCCTGCGGGGCTCGACGCCAGCTGCGCCTGACGGGGAGGGCGGCGGCTCCGCCGACCCGCCCACACGGAGGGGTCCGACCCGCTGGGGTCGGGCCCCTCCGACTCGTCGTACCGGTCGGCGTCAGACGCCCGCCGGCCCGGCCGGGACGCTCACGTCGGTGGCCGCCGCGAGCTCGGCCCGGACGTCCTCGACGAAGGCCGGCACGGCGTCGCTGCCCGTGACCGGGCCACCGGCCAGGAGGCCGTCGGCGCCGAGGAGCACCGCCGTCGGAGTCGCGTGGAACCCGAGACTGACCGACACCCGGTTCGCGGGGTCGTGCACCGTCATCGGCTCGGCCGTGCTCGTCAGCGGCGAGTCGCCCGGGGCGGACACGAGGACGAGCCGGACCTCGACCGGGGCCAGCTGCTCGCGCCACCGCGGCGCGGCCTCGATGACGGGACCGCAGCTGCCGCAGACCTGCGAGACGAACAGGAGCAGCTGGGGCCGTGCGGCGCTGAGGGCCCGCAGGTCGGTCTCGGTGCCGTCGGCGAGCACGACCGTCACGGCGGGCGTCGGCGTGCGGACGTACTCGTCGAGGTCCTCGCGGTCCTCACCGCCACCGGTCCGATGCGCGGGCCCGGCCTCGCCGGTCCCGGAGCCGCCGCCGATGAGCCACGAGGTGACCCCGGCCGCGGCGGCCGCGAGCAGCCACCACCAGGGCGCCGTGCCGTCGGCGACCCGGCCGACGACCGAGGCCCCGCGCGCGGCGAGCGCGAGCGAGACGACGGCCAGGACGAGCAGCCACGCGTTGCGCGCGACCGTTCGGGGGGTGATGCGCCCGGGGGAGAGCTCCCCGAAGCAGGCGCAGTCGACGGGCACGTCGAACCCGAGCGCCCGCACGACGAGCAGGAGGTAGGCCGCGAAGAGCAGGACGGCCGCGAACGCCGCGGCCACGCCCCACCCGCCGCCCCCGCAGACGAGCAGGCCGGCGAGCGCGAGCTCGGCCCACGGAAGGCCCTTCACGACGACCCGGTGTGCGAGGGGTGCGGGCACCCTCAGGTCGCGGAAGGCCCCGGCCGACCGACCGGGGCTGCGCAGCTTGCCGACCGCGCTGACGACGAGGACGAGGGCGAGAGCGACGGGCGCGACGGCAAGGGCATCGGTCGGCACGACGCGAGTGTAGGCAGCGACGCGACCGCGCCGGACCCGTTCCCGCACATCCGCGCCGGCGGCCCGCGCGGGCGGGGGCCGTGCCGTCGGGGGCCCGCGCCGGCGGGGCCGGTGCCGTCGGTCCGCGTCGTGGCCCGCCTCGGTCGGTGTCGGCCGGTTCCGGCACAATCGGGGCCATGCGCGTCGTCACCGCCAACGTCAACGGCATTCGCGCGGCGGTGAGGCGCGGCGCCGTGCCCTGGCTCCTCGCCGCCGACCCCGACGTCGTGTGCCTCCAGGAGGTGCGCGCGAGTGATGCCGACCTCGCCAAGGTCCTCGCCGAGCTGGGCTGGGCGCACTGGTCGGTCGCGCACACCGAGGGGGCGGCCAAGGGCCGGGCCGGCGTCGCGGTCCTGACGCGTGAGCCGCACGTCGTCACCCGCGTCGGGGTCGACGAGACTTTCACCGACGCCGGCCGCTGGGTCGAGGCGGAGGTGGCCACCCCCTCGGGGCCGTTCACGGTGGCGTCGGTCTACGTCCACACCGGTGAGGCCGGCACCGAGCGCCAGGACGTCAAGTACGCCTTCCTCGACGCCATGACGAACCGCATGGCGCGGGCCTCGGCCGCCGACGAGCTCATGCTCGTCACCGGCGACCTCAACGTCGCCCACCGCGAGGCCGACCTGAAGAACTGGAAGGGCAACCTCGCCAAGGCGGGCTTCCTCGAGCAGGAGCGCGCGTATCTCGACCGCTGGCTCGGTGAGCACGGCTGGGTCGACGTCCACCGGGCCCACGCCGGGGAGGGCCCCGGGCCGTACACGTGGTGGTCGTGGCGCGGCAAGGCCTTCGACAACGATGCCGGTTGGCGCATCGACTACCAGCTGGCCACGCCGCGCCTCGCGGCCACCGCGACCGCGGCCTGGGTCGGGCGCGCGCCGACGTACGCCGAGCGGTGGAGCGACCACGCGCCCGTCGTCGTCGACTACGCCCTCGACGCGGCCCCCTGACCGCTGCCCGCGGCGCACCGAGGTCCCGACCGCTGCTCAAAGGCACGTGTCAGGGCAAAGTCCGCGAACGCCCCGACGGGTCACGCAGGGGGGCAAACTTCGCGAAACCGCCGCAACGCGGCCATTGCGCCCGTTACGCTCCGAACGGGACGTCGCGGGGCGCGGTGTCCCGTCGTGTCGACGAACCGGGGAGGGTGCAGGACGTGTTCGAGGGAAACGGTCACGCAGGCCGAGGGGACGCTTCAGGAGACGAGGCGCAGAAGGTGCTCCGACCGAGCCGTCGCACCGTCGTGCGCGGAGCGGCCTGGGCCACGCCGGTGGTCCTCGTGGCGGCCGCCGCCCCGACCGTCGCCGCATCGGTCACCGTGGCGCTGCGCCTGGCCGGCACCGGCTGCAAGCTGCCCGGCAACTCCAACGACCTGCTCAAGGGCTACGTCTTCGGCGTCCAGCTCATCAACAGCGGCACCGCGGCGGCCGACGTCACCCTGACCAGCCTGTCCATCGACGGTGACGACCTCGGGGTCGCCGGCTTCCTCATCCTCGACGCCGACACGTGCGCGCAGGTGGGCGGCCAGTTCCAGGTGCCGCCCAGCACGGTGAAGAGCCTCGCGCTGTACACGCGCGACTACACCAAGAGCCAGGCCGGCACCCTGACCCTCACCTACACCTACGACCCCGTCGGGCCGTTGCCGGCGGTCACGCCGCCGCCGATCACGGCCGCCGTCACGGGCAGCACGTGGAACGGTGGCTGCCGCCCGTTCCCCGACTACTCCTGCGGCATCCCCTCGGCCTGACGCGTCGGAGCGACCGCCCGGCGCGGCCGGGTTGGGGCGCTGCCGCGTCGATGGGCCAGAATGCACGCATGCCCTCGACGCCCCCGGCCCCGACGTCCACGCCCCGCAGCCTGTCCGGCATGCAGCCGACGAGCGACTCGCTGCACCTCGGCAACTACATCGGGGCGCTCGTCGAGTGGGTGCGTCTGCAGGAGACGCACGACGCGTTCTACTTCGTGGCCGACCTGCACGCGCTGACCGTCGCGCCCGACCCCGCCGTGCTGCGCGAGCGGACGCGCCTGACCGCGGCGCAGTTCATCGCGGGCGGCGTCGACCCGGAGCTGTCGGTGCTCTTCGTCCAGAGCCACGTCTACCAGCACACCGAGCTGGCGTGGGTGCTCTCCTGCCTCACGGGCTTCGGCGAGGCCAGCCGCATGACGCAGTTCAAGGACAAGTCGGCCAAGGGCACCAACACCAACGTCGGGCTGTTCACCTACCCGATCCTGCAGGCCGCCGACATCCTCGTCTACGACGCCGACGTCGTGCCGGTCGGCGAGGACCAGCGCCAGCACCTCGAGCTCTCGCGCGACCTCGCCGCGCGGTTCAACCAGCGTTTCGGTGACACCCTCGTCGTCCCCGAGCCGCACATCATGAAGGCCACCGCCAAGATCCAGGACCTGCAGGAGCCGACCGCCAAGATGAGCAAGTCGGCGGCCACGGACGCGGGCCTGGTCAGCCTGCTCGACGAGCCGGCCCGGATCGTCAAGAAGATCAAGTCGGCCGTCACCGACGCCGACCGCGACATCCGGTACGACGAGGAGACCAAGCCCGGCGTGTCGAACCTCCTGTCGATCCACGCGGCGCTGTCCGGCACGGCCATCGGCGACCTCGAGGCCACGTACGCCGGCCGGGGCTACGGGGACCTCAAGAAGGACGTCGCCGAGGTCGTCGTCGAGGCGGTGGCGCCGTTCCGTGAGCGCACGCTCGCGCTCATGGCCGACCGCGCCGAGCTCGACCGCATCCTCGCGGCCGGCGCCGAGCGCGCTGCCGAGGTCGCCGAGGCGACGGTGCGCCGCGTCTACGAGCGGGTCGGCTTCCTGCCGCGTCGCGGCCGGGCCTGACGCCCGAGCACGTCTCGCGCCACCGCCTCGACCGCGGCGGCGAGGTGCGCGGTCGTGAACGAGGCCGTGACGTGCGCCGGACCACCGGTCGCCCGGTGGTGCCACGACGTGTCGGCGAGGGCGGCGCGCAGTGCGCCGACGTCGCCGGCTGGTACGAGCCGCACGACCGATGCGTCGGCGTAGTCGGCGACGCCGCTGACGTCGCTGACGACGACGGGCGTGCCGGTGGCGAGGTTCTCGAGCAGCACCGTCTGGCCCGAGGACACCTCGGCCTCGCGGAGCGGGAGGACTAGGACCTCGGCACGCGCGTAGAGCTCGCGCAGCTCGGCGATGGGCACGTCGGCGCGGAAGCGGACGTCCGGACCGTGTGCGAGGCCGGCCATCACCGCGGCAGCCTGCTCGCGGTTCCACGGGTCGGTGACGACGGTGCAGGGCCGGCCGGGAGGGAGCGCACGCACGAGCGTCGGGTAGTCCTTGCCGGCGTTGGTCCCGACCGAGAGCACCCCGCCGTCGCGCTCGGCCCGGCCCGGGCGGAAGAACGCCGTGTCGACCCCGAGCGGCACGGCGCGCACCCGCCCCGCCGGGACGCCGAGCCGCCGGGCGAGCGGCTCGACCTGCGCGGAGGCGAACACGGTGAGGGCGTCGGCCCCGGCGAGCGCGAGACGCTGGACGCCTCCGCCCCAGCCGGGGCGTGAGGCGACGTCGAGCGCGGCCACCGTGAGCACGACGACCGGCCGACGCAGCAGCCCCGCACGGCGCAGCAGCAGGGCCGGCACGGCGGCCGCCTCGTGGGTCGCGACGACGACGTCGAGCCGGGCCTGGCCGCGCAGCAGCCACAGCGCCTGCGCGGCGCGCCACTCGAGGGCGCGGGGCAGACGAAGCACCCGGCGCCGACGCGTCAGGTGGCGCACGACGTTGCCGCGGGCCGACAGCTCGGCCATCCCGAAGAGCCGGTGCGAGGGGACGAGCCCGGCGGCGACGTCGCGGAACTCGTGACCCCAGTCGCTGACGAAGAGGGCCGCGACCCGCAACGGACGCGGTCCGGCGCCGTCCGGGGCAGGTGGGCCGGGCACGGGCCCAGCGTACGGTCGACCCCTGCCTCGCCCGGGCGGTCGGCGGTCTCCGGGCGCGCCGCGCCGTCGCGGCCCGGACGGGTGCGTCACCGGCGCATTCGGTACGGTCGGGGTCGTGACTGCTGCGCGCCCGACGACGATCGGCGTCTCGATCCCGATCCCGGCACCGCACGGCGAGTTCCTCCAGGCCCGCCGGGCGGCGTTCGGCGACCCGTCGGCGGCGAAGATCCCCGCGCACATCACGCTCCTGCCGCCGACGCCCGTCGACGGGGACGCCTACGCCGAGTTCCGTCAGCACTGCGCCGACGTCGCGCAGAAGCACGCACCGTTCGATGTGGTGCTGCGCGGCACCGGCACCTTCCGGCCGGTCTCCGACGTCGTGTTCATCCAGGTGGCGCGGGGCGTCTCCGCGTGCGAGGCGCTCGAGATGGACCTGCGCTCGGGACCCGTGTCGCGCCGCCTCGACTTCTACTACCACCCGCACGTGACCGTCGCCCACAACGTGCCCGAGGAGGCGCTCGACCGCGCCTTCGACGAGCTCGCCGGCTACGCCGTCCAGTTCACCGTGGCGTCCTACCACCTCTACGAACAGGGTACGGACGAGGTGTGGCGGCCCGTCCACACCTTCGACCTGTCAGGAGGCTGACCCGTGCCCGCGTGGCTGAAACGGTTCCTCGACCGGCTCCGGGCCACCCACGCCTACGCGTCCTGGCAGCGCTACAGCGGTGCCAACGGTGACCTCCTCGCCGCGGGCGTCGGCTACTTCGCGTTCTTCTCCGTCTTCCCGGCCGTCGCCCTCGCCTTCGCGATCTTCGGCTTCGTCCTGCGGGGGCGGCCCGACCTGCTCGCAGAGATCGCCGACGCGCTCAACCGGACCCTGCCGGGCATGGTCCGCACCGCCGGCAACCCCCGCGGCGTCATCAGCATCCAGCCCCCGTCGAGCCTGACGCTGACCGTCACCGGAGCCGTCTCCTTCGTGACGCTGCTGCTGGCCGGGCTGGGCTGGGTCGGGGCGCTGCGCACCGGGATCCGTGGTGTCTTCGGCTTCGAGGGGTCGGCCGAGAACGCCGTGCGCACCAAGGCCCGCGACCTGCTCGTCCTCGGCACCCTCGGCCTGGCCGTCGCGGTCTCGGCCGTCCTCACGAGCGCCGCCGGTGGGCTGGCCGAGCAGGTCGCCTCGTGGGTGGGCTTCTCGGGCAGCGGCGTCGTCGTGACCCTGGCCGGCGTGCTCGTCGGGCTCTGCTTCGACACGCTCATCATGGTCCTGCTCCTGCGGATCCTGTCCGGAGTGCCCCTGCCGTGGGCGTCCGTGCGCCAGGCCGCGATCATCGGCGCGTCGGTCCTCACCGTGCTCAAGCTGCTCGGCGGCTGGCTCATCGGCCGGGCCACGTCCAACCCGGTGCTGGGAGCCGTGGCCGTCGCCGTCGGCCTGCTGTTCTGGCTCAACCTCATCTCGCGCGTCGTGCTCCTGTCCGCCGCCTGGGCTGCCGGACGCGTCGACCTGACGGCCCTGGGCGACGACTCGGCCCGCACCGGGTTCGCCAGGGCGGTCCGGCCCCCGTTCGTCGCGCCGGTCATCGCGGGCAGCGACGTCCGGCTCGCGCCGTACGGCGGGACCGATCCCGGCAACCACAGGGCCGGCCCGTCCGACGCGTCGGGTCGGTCGGGCCGGTCGGGCCGGTCGATGGTGGGGGGATCGGCACCCTCGCGCGCGGTGGACCGGACCAGCGTCGCGGCCGGCTTCGTCCTCGGGGGGTTCACCGTGTTCGCCGCGACCGTGGCGCGTCGCCTGCGTAAGGTGGCCGGACGCTGACCCGCAGACCCGCGGGAGGCCTCACCCAGGGGAGAGGGACCGACGTGCAACCGCCGCAGCAGGACGTCTACGTCGACAACGCGCGTCTCGACGTCGCGCCCTTCGTCCCACCGCACGCCCGCGCCGTCCTCGACGTCGGCTGCGGTTCGGGCGGGTTCGGGGTGACCCTGCGCCGCGTGCTCGGACCGGAGGCGCGGGTCGTGGGCATCGAGGCCGTGCCCTCCCAGGCCGCGGCCGCGCGGGAGGGCCATGGCTTCGACGAGGTCGTCGAGGGCTACTTCCCGGACGCGCTCGACGGGCGACGGGAGCGCTACGACGCCGTCTTCTTCAACGACGTCCTCGAGCACCTCGTCGACCCCTGGTCGGTACTGCGGCAGGTGCCGCCCCTGCTCACCGAGTCCGGCGTGGTCGTCGCGGCGATCCCGAGCATCCGGTACGCCCCGGTCCTGTTCAAGCTGCTCCGCGGCCGTTGGGACTACGTCGACCAGGGCACGCTCGACCGCACCCACCTGCGCTTCTTCACGCGCGCGACGATGGTCGAGATGTTCGAGCACTGCGGGTACGACGTGCTGTCCTGCCGTGGCGCCAACACCATGGGCCGACGCTGGGCCGCGAGCGACCGTGCCCTCCTGCGGGCCGCGTCCCGGGTCGTGCCGCTGCCGTTCGGCGACATGGCGTACGTGCACTTCGTCGTCGTGGCCCGCCCCCGCCACCCCTGACCGCCGTGCTCGGGCGCGTCCGGGCCTCCCGCGGTCACGCGTGAGGCAGCGCCGGCTCAGCCCGGTGGTGCTCGGGGCGCGGCTGTCAGCCGGTCTGCGCGGGGCCGGTGTCAGCCGGCGGTGCGCCGGCGCCGGACGAGCAGGCCGACCGCGACGACGCCGGCCACGAGGAGCCCACCGACCGACGCGAGCACTGCGAGGGATCCCGGGTCGGCCGGTGTGGCGTGCGATGCCGCCACCGGAGCCGGGGTGCCGGTCGCGTCCTGGACCGACGCGCCGCCCGAGGTGGCCCCGGACGTCGCGGGCAGCGGCGTCAGGGCGGGGGCGGCCCGCGGCGGCGACGCCTCACCGGGCGAGACCAGCCGGCCCACCGGCCGGACGCGCCCGGCGTTCGCGAAGCCCCAGTCGAGCAGCGCGGCCGTCGGCTTCCACGACCCGGTGACGCTGCCCATCTGCGTCACGACGAGCGTCCGTCCGCCGCGCGTCGCAGCGCCGATGAAGGTGTGCTGGGCACGGTCCGTGCGACCGGGCTTGATGCCGATGGCGCCGGGGTAGTGCCGCAGGAGGTCGTTGATGTTGTAGACGTGGAACGGCGGCCACACCCTGCCGTGGGCGTCGCGGCCACCGGGGAACACGGCGTCGCGCCTGACCACCGCGGCCCGGAACGCGGGCAGCCGCATCGCCTCACGGGCGATGAGGGCGAGGTCGTAGGCGCTCGAGCGCTGGTCACCCTCGTCGAGGCCGCTCGGGTCGACGACGACCGTGTCGTAGGCGCCGACCTCACGGGCGCGGTCGTTCATGAGCGCGACCGTGCGCTCGTACCCGCCGGCGGCGTCCGCGAGGGCGTACACGGCGTCGTTGGCCGAGAACATCAGCATCGCGTCGAAGAGACTGGCGACGGGGTAGCGGTTGCCGGCGAGGATGCCGACCCGTGAGCCCGCCGCCTCCTGCGCGTCCTTCGACGCGACCACGACGCGGCGCGGGTCGAGCAGCGGCATCAACGTCAGTGCGGTCAGCGTCTTGAGCGTGCTGGCCGGACGCAGCCACGCGTGTGCGGCCTTGGCGGCCAGCACATCGCCGGTCGCGAGGTCGGCCACGACGTAGGACACGTCGTAGACGGCGGGCGGTGGCGGGGTTCCCGGTTCGTTGTCCACGACGACGCCGTCCTCGGCGAGACGGGGGCCGCCGACGACGGAGTCGGCCTCCCAGGGCGGGTGGGCGAACGGCGTGGGCTCGGTGTTCCGGCACACGACACGCGGGCGCGGGGGCGGCTTCGTGCCCGGTGAGGCGAGCGTCCCGGGCCGGTGGACCGACGAGGTCGCGGGAGTGGCGCGCGTCGCGGGAGTCGCCGGCACTGCGGTCGACGTGGAGGGCACGGAGGCGGGCTGACGTCCGGGGTCGGCAGGGTCGTCGGTCGGGAAGACCCGGGGCGTCAGGACGACGCCGGGTGGCACGACCGTCGGGGTCTGCCACGGGCGGCAGGTCACCGCGGCCCGAGGTGCGAGCTGGCCGGTCCCGGGGGCGGCGGCCGCGCCGCCCGCCGCGACGGCGAGCGGTGCCACGACCAGGGCGACGAGCGACGCCACGAGCGCGGCCACGACGACGCCGGCCGGAGCCGCGGCGGTGCGGCGGCGGTCCGGTCTGGTCCTGCTGGTCGGCCTCGAACGCGTCATGGCCGGGAAAGACTAACCCGCCCCAGGGGTCCGGGGCGGGTCGTCGGCCGGCGGGGTCAGCGACCGTGCGTCAGCGCGTGCCGCAGGTCGCGGTTGAGCTGGTTGATGACGTCCATCGGGATCTCCTTCGGGCACGCCAGCGAGCACTCGCCGATGTTCGTGCAGCCGCCGAAGCCCTCGTGGTCGTGCTGCTCGACCATGCTGACGACTCGGGCGTCGCGCTCGGGCTGACCCTGGGGGAGCTCGCCGAGGTGGGTGATCTTCGCGCCCATGAAGAGCATGCCCGACGCGTTCGGGCACGCTGCCACGCACGCACCGCAGCCGATGCAGGCCGCGGCCATGAACGCACGGTCGGCCTTCGGCTTGGGAACCGGCACCGAGTGGGCCTCCGGCGCCGAGCCGGTGTTGGCGCTGATGAACCCACCGGCCGCGATGATGCGGTCGAGGGCACCGCGGTCGACGACGAGGTCCTTGATGACCGGGAAGGCATCGGCACGCCACGGCTCGACGGTGATCTCGTCGCCGTCGGAGAAGCTGCGCATGTGCAGCTGGCACGTCGTCGTGACCTCGGGACCGTGTGCCCTACCCGAGATCATGAGGCCGCACATGCCGCAGATGCCCTCGCGACAGTCGGAGTCGAACGCGATCGGCTCCTCGCCGCGCGCGATGAGCTGCTCGTTGAGCACGTCGAGCATCTCGAGGAACGACATGTCGGGGGAGATGTCGGTGACCTGGTAGGTCACCATCTCACCCCGGGCGCCCGCGCTGGCCTGACGCCAGATCTTCAGGGTGAGGTTCATGCCGGTGTCGCTCACTTGTAGCTCCGCTGCTTCATCTCGATGGCTTCGTAGACCAGGTCTTCCTTGTGCAGGACCGGCGTGCCGCCGTCCCCGCCGAACTCCCACGCCGCGACGTAGGCGAACTGCTCGTCGTGGCGCAGCGCCTCGCCGTCCTCGGTCTGGCTCTCCGCGCGGAAGTGCCCGCCGCAGGACTCGCGGCGGTGGAGCGCGTCGATGCACATCAGCTCGCCCAGCTCGAGGAAGTCGGCGACCCGGCCGGCCTTCTCGAGGCTCTGGTTGAGGGTGTCGGCGGCGCCGAGCACCTTGACGTTGCGCCAGAACTCGTCGCGCAGGCCGCGGATGAGGTCGATGCCCTTGAGCAGCCCCTCCTCGGAGCGCTCCATGCCGCAGTACTCCCACATGATGGCGCCGAGCTCCTTGTGGAAGGAGTCGACGGAGCGGTCGCCGTTGATGGACAGCAGCTTGTGCACCCGGGCGTCGACGGCCGCCTTCGCCTCGACGACGGCGGGGTGGGCGTCGCCGAGCTTCTCGAAGGGTCCCTTGGCCAGGTAGTCGCGGATCGTGTGGGGCAGCACGAAGTAGCCGTCCGCGAGCCCCTGCATGAGCGCGGACGCTCCGAGCCGGTTGGCGCCGTGGTCGCTGAAGTTGGCCTCGCCGGCGACGAAGAGGCCGGGGATCGTGCTCTGCAGGTCGTAGTCGACCCACAGGCCACCCATCGTGTAGTGCACGGCGGGGTAGATGCGCATCGGCACCTCGTACGGGTTCTCGCCCGTGATCCGCTGGTACATGTCGAGGAGGTTGCCGTACTTCTCGGCGACGGCCTCGGCGCTCATGCGCTTGAGGGCGTCGGTGAAGTCGAGGTAGACGCCGCGCCGGAAGTCGCCGACCTTCGGCCCGACGCCGCGGCCCTCGTCGCAGACGTTCTTGGCCTGGCGGCTGGCGATGTCGCGCGGCACGAGGTTGCCGAAGGAGGGGTAGATCCGCTCGAGGTAGTAGTCGCGGTCCTCCTCCGGGATCTCGCGGGGGTCCTTCTCGCAGTCCTCGGCCCGCTTCGGCACCCAGATGCGGCCGTCGTTGCGCAGCGACTCCGACATCAGCGTCAGCTTGCTCTGGTGGTCGCCGGAGACGGGGATGCAGGTCGGGTGGATCTGCGTGTAGCACGGGTTGCCGAAGTAGGCGCCCTTGCGGTGGGCGCGCCACGTGGCCGTGACGTTGGAGCCCATCGCGTTCGTCGAGAGGTAGAAGACGTTGCCGTAGCCACCGCTGGCGAGGACGACGGCGTCGGCGAGGTGCGTCTCGACCTCGCCGGTGACGAGGTCGCGGGCGATGATGCCGCGGGCCCTGCCGTCGGCGACGATGACCTCGAGCATCTCGTGCCGGCTGTACATCGTCACCGTCCCGGCGGCGACCTGGCGCTCGAGGGCCTGGTAGGCGCCGATGAGCAGCTGCTGGCCCGTCTGGCCGCGTGCGTAGAAGGTGCGCGACACCTGCACACCGCCGAACGAGCGGTTGTCGAGCAGACCGCCGTACTCACGGGCGAAGGGGACGCCCTGCGCGACGCACTGGTCGATGATGTTCGCGCTGACCTCGGCGAGGCGGTAGACGTTCGACTCGCGGGAGCGGTAGTCGCCACCCTTGACCGTGTCGTAGAAGAGGCGGTACGTGGAGTCGCCGTCCTCCTTGTAGTTCTTGGCGGCGTTGATGCCGCCCTGCGCGGCGATCGAGTGGGCCCGGCGCGGGGAGTCCTGGTAGCAGAAGGACTTCACCTGGTAGCCGGCCTCACCGAGCGTCGCCGCGGCGGCCCCACCGGCGAGACCGGTACCGACGATGATGACGGAGAGCTTGCGTCGGTTCGCCGGGTTGACGAGCCCGGACTCGAACTTGCGGGTGTTCCAGCGGTCCTGGATCGGGCCCGAGGGGGCCTTCGTGTCACGGATCGGCTCGCCCTCGGTGTAGAGGCCGTGGACGACGCCGGAGTTGGGCGCGGTGGCGGTGGACGGACCGCCCGCGGTGGCAGTGGTGTCAGTCATCGGTCAGTTCCCCTTGACGATTCCGAACAGGATGGCGAGCGGCGGCAGGGCGAACCCGACGGAGGTGACGAGCGCGATGGTCATGGCGACCCGCTTGGCGCGCCTGCGGGCCCGGGCGCTGCCGGCCCAGCCCAGCGTCTGGGTGGCGCTCCAGACGCCGTGCCACAGGTGCATGCCCAGGGCGACGAGGGCGAGCAGGTAGATGAGCGCGACCCACCAGACCTGGAAGGAGCTGATGACGAGCCGGCCGGCGCTGTCGCCGACGGCCTCGTCACCGACGTTGAACTTGACGATCGTGAACTGCAGCAGGTGCCACACGAGGAAGAGCAGGATCGCGACCCCACCCCAGCGCATCGCCGTGCTCTTGACCGTCGCCTTCGCCGCGGCCTTGGCGACGTAACGCGTCGTCCGCGCCCCGTGAGCCCGGCTCCACAGGTAGAACGCGGCCCACACGTGTGCGCCGAGCGCGAGCACGAGGAGGGCGCGCAAGAGCCAGAGGAAACCACCGAACGGCAGGATCGGCGTGAACATGGTGCGCAGGTGGAGCGCG
>NZ_JBPGXG010000026.1:0-37954 GCF_056755255.1 Monashia sp. HAY1-5C
ATGCCGGCCCGGATCAGCGCCTGGACGTCCCGGGGGCGCAGGCCCCCCGCGACCTGGATCTGCAGCTGCCCGAGCCGCGTCTACGACGTCGAGGCCGAGGGAGGCGTCGGCGAACCCCGCGACAGCGGTGACGCCCGACGCGCGACCGGCGCCTCCGCGAGCGCCCGGCGCCGCGAGGGCGAGACCGTCGACCTCATGGCGGCGATGCGCGAGCGCAGCGCGCAGCGCCGCGGACGCCGCCGGCCACGCGCCACCGAGGTGCCCGGGCTCGAGGACGCGCCGGAGGAGGCGCTGCCGCTCGAGGAGCTGGCACGCGACCCCCGCGAGGAGCTGCCGCCCGCGGCGCACACCCACCCCGAGGACGACCCCGACGTCGAGAAGCACGGGTCGGCCCAGGAGCGGATCGGTGCGGAGGCGGCCGCCCGCAAGGTCCGTCGGGCCGAGCGCACCCAGCCGGTGCGTCAGACCGACCCCACCAGCGACCCGAGCACCGACGCCGAGCTGGCCGCAGCCGAGCAGGCCGCCGTCGAGCAGGCCGCCGTCGAGCAGGCGGCCGAGGTGGACGGAGGGGACGACCGTGGCGTCGCCGGGGCGTCGGTTGGCGCGGGTGAGGTCGACGACACCCTCCGCACCCACGACACCGACGACACCGACGACACCGGCGAGCCGGGCGAGGTCGACGACACCGACCCTCCCGCCCACGCGGCCGAGGCGGCCGAGGGCGTCAGGGCGGTGGCCGACACCGGCCGGCCCCTCGGAGCCGACGCCGGGCAGGAGGAGACGGGCGAGCTCATCGAGGAGCGGGCCACGTCGGGCGACCCTCGTCCGGCTCCGGCGCGGCGCGCGTCCACCGCGCGCAAGTCCGGACGCCCGAGCGTCCCCAGCTGGGACGACATCATGTTCGGCCGTCGCGGCGACTGAGGCACCGACACCCGCGGCCTGCCACGACCGGCCTGCCTGCCCCGGCCGGATCGGTTCGTCCCCCTCAGTCGGCCTGCGTGATCGGCAACGGCGGCAGCGGGCACACGTCGAGGTCGAAGGGCAGCACCTCGGGCGAGACCGCGGCGGCGCGAGCCGCGTGCGAGGTCATCCGTCGCATGTAGTGGCGGCGGCACAGCACCTCGTACTCGACGACGCCTGCCGCCGGCTTCGTGTCCCCGACGACGACCTGCTCGCCCTCGACGACCATGACCCCGTCGAGGACGCGGGCGTTCGTCGTCGCGCGGCGACCGCACCAGCACAGGGCCTCCACCTGCAGCACCTGGACCCGGTCGGCGAGCTCGATGAGGCGCTTGCTGCCGGGAAACAGCTCGGTGCGGAAGTCGGCGGTGATGCCGAAGGCGAAGACGTCGACGTCCATCTCGTCGACGATGCGGGCCAGCTGCTCGACCTGCTCGCCGGTGTAGAACTGGGCCTCGTCGCAGACGAGGTAGTCGATGCGGTGGCCGGCGGTGGCGCGGTCGACGACGGTCTCCCAGAAGTCGAGGCTGTCCTCGACCTCGAGGGCCCCGGTCGACAGGCCGAGCCGGGAGGACAGCACGTTGGTCCCGGCGCGGTCCATCTTCGTGAAGATGAGGCCGACGCGACCGCGCGCGCCGTGGTTGTGGTCCATCTGCAGGGCGAGCGTCGACTTGCCGCAGTCCATGGTTCCGGAGAAGAAGACGAGCTCAGCCACGGGCCACCACCCTAGGACCCGAGGCGGGGCGGGACCACGACCACCGGCACGGCGAGTTCCGCCTCGCTCGTCGACCCGTGCAGGCCGAGCAGGCGCACGACCTCGGGGCGCATGACGCCGGAGTGGACGACGGCCAGACCGTCGCCCGTCACGACGAGCAGGTCGCCGATCCGTGGCGCGACGTGCGGGCTCACCACGCCGAACCAGCCCTCGTCGACGGCCTGCTCGCGGGTCAGGACGCGGGCGCGTCCGGCGAACCGTGACTCCCAGGTGGCGGCGACATCGGCCTCCGCTCCGACCTGCGTGTAGAGCTGGAGGTTGCGCGGCTCGCCGCCGAGGTGGCGCACGCCGGTCATGAGGGCCGGTTCGTCGACGAGGTCGACGCGGGCCTCGAAGGGAACGTCGACCATGCCGTGGTCGGCCGTGACCACGACCGAGGTGTCGGCCGGCACGCTCGCGGCGAGACGGCGCAGGGCGGCGTCCACCGCCTCCACCTCGTCGCCCCACTGCCAGGACTGGCAGCCGTGGACGTGACCGACCTTGTCGACCTCGCCCCAGTACAGGTAGACGAGCGACCGCGGCGCGGCCCGCACCGCGGCCAGTGCGGCGTCGACGCGGGCCTCGAGGGCGTGCGCGGCGCGGAAGCCCCCGCCGCGCAGGGCCGCCGTGGTCAGTCCCGAGCCGTCGAAGTAGTGCGGACCGACCATCGTCACGCGAACGCCCTCGGACTCGACCTGCTCGAAGACGGTGCGGTTCGGCTGCCAGGCGCGCGGGTCGGGTCCGTTCTCCCAGGACAGCTCGTTGAGGACCCGGTCGGTCTCGGGGTCGAGCACCTGCATGCCGACGAGACCGTGGGCGCCGGGCGGCAGGCCGGTGCCGAACGACCCCATCGAGGTCGCCGTGGTCGTCGGGAAGCCGCAGGGCACGCGTCGCATCGCCTCGAAGCGCGAGCGCAGGAACGGCGCGTGCCCGCTGCGCTGGCGCAACAGGTCGTGACCGAGCCCGTCGACGAGCACGACGACGCTGCGCGCCGCCTCAGGCAAGTCGAGGACGTCACGTCCGGCGAAGGCGGGGACGCCGAGGCTCGCCGCCACCGACGGCAGGACCGACGCGAGGGTCGGTCCGGACCAGTCGAGCGCCGGGGCGGCCTCGCGTGGGGGCGTCGTCACCTCAGAGCGCCGAGCCGCCGCCGATGCTCGCCGACAGGACCCGCGCGAACCGCATCGCCTTGCCCACGGCGGCCTCGCCGTCCGCGGCCGAGCTGATGCGCAGCGAGATGTCGTCGGAGGCGATGGTGCCCTCGAACCCGTGGTCGGCCGTGCAGTCCGGGTCGCCGCACTGTGCGGGGATCATGTCGAGGCGGCTCACCGCGCCCCAGCCGAGCGTGAGCGTCAGGTCGCGGCCGTGGCTGCCCGGACTGAAGCTGGCCGGCTCGGACACGACGTGGGTCAGCATGACGCCCCGGACGGCCGCGAGCGGCACGGTCTCGGTCGTCGCGGTCGCCATGAGCTTGTCGTCGGGCTCGGCGTGGTCGTCGGCGTGCGCGATGACGAGGCGCTGCGGCGTGACGACGAGGACGGTGACGTGTCGCCGGACCGTCTCGTGGTCGAACGTCGTCTCCTGGTGGACGAGGTGGCTGACGACCTCGTCGTCGGCGACGGCGGACTCGACGACGTCGCACACGAGGTCCGGGTAGTAGCCCGCGCGGGTGATGTCCGCGGTGAGCTCGTCGGGAAGGGCCCGGTGGGCGTCCTGGGTCATGCGTCGCATGGGGTCATCCTTGCACTCGCGGTGGGCCGCACCGGTCAGGTCATCCGCCGGCGGCCCGGGTCCTTGCGCACGAGGGCGTGCCGCACGACGACCTCGGCCCCGAGCACGTCGACACCGCCGGTCCACGCGTTGACCGGGTTGAGCTCGACCGACGCGAGCTCGGGATGGTCGTCGGCGAGGACCGAGAGCCGCGCGACGAGGTCGGCCAGTGCCGCCCGGTGCACCGGCGCCGCGCCCCGGTGGCCGTTGAGCAGGGGCGCCGCCTTGACCCCGTCGATGAGGTCGGTGACGTCGACGTCGGTCAGCGGTGGGATGCGGTGGGCGACGTCGCCGAGCAGCTCGGTCGGCGGCCCGGCGACGGAGAAGGAGACGACCGGGCCGAAGAGCGGGTCCTCGCTCGCCCGCAGGACGCACGAGACGCCGGGCACCGCCATCCGCTGCACGACGAACCGGTCGGCGCCCAGCGGCCCGAGCCGCCCGGTCAGGGACGCGTGGGCCTCGCGCACCGCCTCGGCGTCGACGAGGTCACCACGGACGCCGACAAGTCCGGGCTGGTGGCGCACGACGGGCGACGTGGACTTGAGGATGACCGGGTAGGTCAGCTCGTCGGCGGCGGCCACCGCGGAGTCCGCGGTCGTCACCTCGACGGCAGGCCAGAGGCGGATGCCGTACGAACCGAGGAGGTCTCGAGCCTCGTCGCGGGTCAGGGCCCGGCCGTCGGGCGACCCGGCGAGCACCGTGTCGATGACCCGCTCCGCGCGCAGCCGGTCGATGCCGACAGGGGCGACCGGGCTGCCGCGGTCGCGCGAGCGCCACAGGGCGTACCGGGTCACGGCGTTGAGCGCCCGGATGCCGTCCTCCGGCATCGAGTACACGGGGACCGAGCGGCGCTGCCCGTCCTGCTCGTAGGAGAGTCCGTCACCGACACCACGCATGCCGAGGAACGTTGCGACACACGGCTTCTCGTGGCTGGCAGCGATGGACCGCACCGCCGTGAGCACCTCCTCGTCCTGGGTGACGAGGGGAGGGATGAAGGCGGCCACGACGCTGTCGACCTCGTCGTCGGCGAAGGCCGCGTCGAGTGCCGCGGCGAACTCCTCCGCGGACGCCTGCGGCATCAGCGACACCGGGCCGTGGGTCACCCGCAGCCCCCAGCTGAGGCAGGCCGATGCGCTGAGCGCACCGAGGGCGTCGGAGTTGCCGACGATGGCGACGCGCTCTCCCCGGGGCAGCGGCTGGTGCAGGGTCAGCTGGGCGACGTCGAAGAGCTGGTGGACGTTCTCCACCCGGATGACGCCCGCCTGGCGCAGCAGGGCGTCGAAGGCCTGCGGCGGCGCGTTCGTGACGCGCGTGCGGTGCCCCGGGGGCGCCGCGTAGCTCGACACGCCCGAGGACACGACGACGACCGGCTTGACCTGGGCCAGCTGGCGGGCGATGCGGGAGAACTTGCGGGGGTTGCCCATCGACTCCAGGTAGAGGCCCACGGTGTCGGTGGACTGGTCGTCGATCCAGTACTGCAGGAGGTCGTTGCCCGAGACGTCGACGCGGTTGCCGGCCGAGGCGAACACCGAGATGCCGAGGCCGCGCCGGGCCGCCGAGGCGAGGACGGCGACGCCGAGGGCACCGCTCTGGGCGAAGAGGCCGAGCCTCCCTCGCTCGGGGATGACGGGGGCGAGCGTCGCGTTCAGCCTCACCTCGGGGTCGTTGTTGACGAGGCCGAAGCTGTTCGGCCCGACGAGGCGCATGCCGGCCCGCCGGACGCGTCGCCGCAGCCGGTCCTGCAGCCTGGCGCCCTCCTCCCCCGCGTCGGCGAAGCCGGAGGACATGACGAGCAGGGCCCGGACGCCGGCCTTGCCGCACTCCTTGACGACGCCGACGGCCTGCTCGGCCGGGACGACGACGACGGCGAGGTCGACCTGCTCGGGCACGTCGGCGATCGTCGGGTAGGCCGGCAGCCCCTGGACGGTGTCGGCGACGCGGTGGATCGGGTAGATCTCGCCCGCGAACCCGGCGGCCAGGATGTTGCGCAGCACGAGGGCACCGATCGACTCCTCGCGGCGGCTCGCCCCGATGATCGCGACGCGCCTCGGGAACAGGATCGTGCTCATGCTGCGCGCCTCGGCACGGTGCTCACGGGCCAGCTGCACGGCCTTGCTCTGCTCGGTCGGCAGGATGTCGAAGGACACCTCGACGACGCCGTCCTCGACGTGGTGCGACACCTCGTAGCCGGCCTCGCGGAACACCTGGAGCATCTTGCGGTTCTGCGGCAGCACCTCTGCGGTGAACCGGGTGATGCCGAGCTCCTGGGCGATGGCGGCGAGGTGCTCGAGCATGACCGAGCCGATGCCCTTGCCCTGGAAGTGGTCGGAGATGTTGAAGGCGACCTCGGCGCTCTGGTCGTCGATGCGGTCGTACCGGCCGATGCCGATGATCTCGTCGTCGAGCGTGGCCACGAGGGCGACGCGGTCGTGGTGGTCGACGTGGGTGAAGCGGTACACGTCGCGGTCGCTCAGCTGGCGCAGCGGCGCGAAGAAGCGCAGGTAGATCGACTCCGCTGACTGCCGCGCGTGGAAGGTGCGGATGCCGTCGGCGTCGCCGGGCCCGATGGGGCGCACGTGGGCCACGGTGCCGTCGCGCAGCACGACGTCGGCCTCCCACTCGACGGGGCCCGTCGGCGACTCGTCGGCGCCCCCGCCGGCTGCCGTCGCGGGACCGGACGCGTCGGCGCCGGCCTCGTGGTCCGCTCCCGAAACCATGGGGCCCATCGTGTCACGTCGCGTCGGCGGCGCACCCCCGGTGCGAAGGTGGCCACATGGAGTTCACCGACGTCGTCCGCGCCCGTCACATGTGCCGCCGCTACGACCCCGACCGCGCCGTCCCGCGGGAGGTCGTGCAGCGGTGCCTCGACAACGCGGTACGGGCCCCGAGCGCCGGTTTCAGCCAGGGCTGGGACTTCCTCGTGCTGTCGACGGAGGCCGAGCGCGCGCCCTTCTGGACGGCCACGGCCGAGCCGGGGTCCGCGGCCACCGACGACCCGTGGCTCGCCGGCGTCAAGGCCGCACCCGTCCTCGTGCTGTGCCTGTCGGACAAGGACGCCTACCTCGACCGGTACGCCGCTCCCGACAAGGGCTGGACCGACCGTGACGAGGCCCGCTGGCCGGTGCCCTACTGGGACGTCGACACGGGCATGGCGGCCCTGCTCATGCTGCTCACGGCCACGGACGAGGGTCTCGGCAGCCTCTTCTTCGGCGTCCCACCGGCGCGGCACCCCGCGGTCAGGCAGGCCCTCGGCATCCCCGACGGACGCCGCATCGTCGGGGTCGTCTCCCTCGGGTACGCCGTCCCGGGGCCGAAGAGCCCGAGCCTGCGACGGCACCGGCGCACCGGTGCGGAGGTCGCCCACTGGGGCCGTTTCGGCGTGGCAGGTGAGCCGTCGTGAGCGGCCTGCGCGAAGATGGGGTGTTCACCCGCTAGCGGCAAGGAGCAGCACCCGGCATGGCCCGACGCACGACCACCACGCCTCCCCCCGAGGACTTCGAGGAGAAGATCGTCGGGATCGACGTCGAGGAGGAGATGCAGAACGCCTTCCTCGAGTACTCCTACAGCGTCATCTACTCCCGTGCCCTGCCCGACGCGCGTGACGGCCTCAAGCCGGTGCAGCGACGGATCCTCTACGGCGCCAACGAGCTCGGCCTGCGCCCCGACCGCGGGCACGTCAAGAGCCAGCGCGTCGTCGGCGAGGTCATGGGCAAGTACCACCCGCACGGCGACCAGGCGATCTACGACGCCCTCGTGCGCATGGCCCAGCCCTTCACGCTGCGCCTGCCGCTCATCGACGGCCACGGGAACTTCGGCTCGCTCGACGACGGCCCCGCAGCCGCCCGGTACACCGAGGCGCGGATGGCCGACGCCGCCCTGCTCATGGTCTCGGGCCTCGACGAGGACACCGTCGACTTCGTCCCGAACTACGACGACACCCAGCTGCAGCCCGGCGTCCTGCCCGCCGCGTTCCCCAACCTGCTCGTCAACGGGGCGTCCGGCATCGCCGTCGGCATGGCGACGAACATGCCGCCGCACAACCTCGTCGAGGTCATCGGGGCGGCCCGGCACCTCATCGCCAACCCGACCTGCTCGCTCGACGAGCTGATGAAGTTCGTGCCCGGCCCGGACCTGCCCTGCGGCGGCAGGATCGTCGGCCTCGAGGGCATCCGCGACGCCTACCTCACCGGCCGTGGCAGCTTCCGCACCCGCGCCACCGCACGCGTCGAGTCGATCACGCCGCGGCGCAAGGGCATCGTCGTCACCGAGCTGCCCTACCTCGTCGGGCCGGAGAAGGTCATCGACAAGGTCAAGGACCTCGTGCAGTCCAAGAAGCTGCAGGGCATCTCCGACCTCAAGGACCTCTCGGACCGCACCCACGGCCTGCGCCTCGTCATCGAGGTCAAGAACGGGTTCAACCCCGACGCCGTGCTCGAGCAGCTGTACCGGCTGACGCCGATGGAGGAGAACTTCGGCATCAACAACGTCGCGCTCGTCGACGGCCAGCCCCGCACCATGGGGCTCAAGGAGCTGCTCAAGGTCTACGTCGACTTCCGCACCGACGTCGTCCGCCGGCGCACCTCCTTCCGCAGGCGCAGGGCCGAGGACCGGCTGCACCTCGTGGACGGCCTGCTCATCGCGATCCTCGACATCGACGAGGTGATCCAGCTGATCCGCTCCTCGGACGACGCCGGCACCGCGCGCGAGCGGCTCATGGGCGTCTTCGAGCTGTCCGAGCTGCAGGCCAACTACATCCTGGAGCTGCAGCTGCGCCGCCTGACGAAGTTCTCGCGGATCGAGCTGGAGAAGGAGAAGGAGACGCTCGAGCGGACCATCGAGGAGCTCCGCGCCGTCCTCGAGAACGAGAAGCTCCTCCTGAAGCTCGTCTCGACCGAGCTGGCCGACGTCGCCAGGTCGCACGGCACCCCGCGGCGCACCGTGCTGCTCGAGAGCTCCGGACAGAGCGCCACCGCGGCCGCCGCCTCGCCCCTCGAGATCGCCGACGACCCGTGCTGGGTGCTCCTGTCCTCGACGGGCCTGCTGGCCCGGACCGGCTCCGACGAGCCGGTGACCGCCGAGGGGTCGCGCTCCAAGCACGACGTCGTCGTCGGTGCGGTGCGCACCACGGCCCGCGGCGAGTTCGGTCTGGTCACCTCCGCCGGACGAGTGGTCCGCCTGTCCGCGCTCGACCTGCCGACGCTGCCGCCCACCAACGGCGCCCCCAGCCTGTCCGGCGGCGCGCCCCTCGCGGCCTACGTCGACCTGGCCGGGGGCGAGCAGCCGGTGACGATCGTGCCGGTCGGCGCCGAGGCGCCCGTCGTCGCGCTCGGCACCGCGAGCGGCGTCGTCAAGCGCGTCACGCCCGACGCCCCGAAGAGCAACGAGTGGGACGTCATCGCCCTCAAGGACGGCGACACCGTCGTGGGGGCGGCGGTGGCCGACCGCGACGAGCTCGACCTCGTCTTCGTCACGACCGACGCCCAGCTGCTGCGCTTCGCCGCGAGATCCGTTCGGCCGCAAGGCCGCTCGGCGGGCGGGATGGCTGGCATCAAGCTGGCACCCGGTGCGCGCGTCGCCTGGTTCGGGGTCGTCGACCCGTCCCGCGAGGGCGTCGTCGTGACGTCGGCCGGCTCGTCGGGCGCCCTGCCCGGCACCGAGGGCGGGTCGCTCAAGGTGACGCCCTACGCCGAGTACCCGGCCAAGGGCCGGGCCACCGGCGGCGTCCGCTGCCACCGCTTCCTCAAGGGAGAGGACACGCTCGTGCTCGCCTTCGCCGGCAACACCCCGGCCCGCGCGGCGGCCGCCAACGGCGTCGCCATCGACCTGCCGCCGGCCGAGGGCCGGCGCGACGGCTCCGGGATGCCGACCAGCTCGGTGATCGCCAGGGTCGCCGCTCCCCCGACGGAGGGTGCCGCATCATGACCCCACCTCCCACGGACGCCACGACACCCGACGACGGGACGGCCGACGCCGGCCACGACACGCATCCCGCCACGACCGGTCACGGCGAGCCGGCGAGCGACGCGTGCTCGGTCCTGTTCGACCACGACGGCACGAGCGCGTTCGGCACCGCCGCCCGCGCCCGGTTCTTCGTCGTCGTCGAGCAGCCCGGCCCCTGGGGCCGCGACGCCGCGCGCGAGTCGCATCTGGACCACGACCTCGGCGCTGAGCTCGACGCCCGCACGGCCCAGGCCGGTGGGCGGTTCATGCTCGTGCGCAAGCCGGGCGGCCACCCGGCGACGGACGCACCCCGAACGGTCCTGCTCGCCCACGCCGGCGAGCGGCCGGCCGACGCCTGGCTGCTGCGGGCCCAGGTCACCAGCATCGGTGACCTGCTCGGCCTCGACTGGGGAGCCCTGGCCCGTGGCAGCGAGGCGCTCGTGCGCGCCTCCCTGCCCGGCGCGGAGCCGGCCGAGCCCAGCCTCCTCGTGTGCACCAACGGCCGACGCGACGTCTGCTGCGCGGTGCGTGGGCGACCGCTCGCGGTCCACGCCGCCCGGGTCGCGCCCGGTCGCGTGTGGGAGGTGTCGCACACCGGCGGTCACCGCTTCGCCCCGACGGCGATGCTCCTGCCGTGGGGCCAGACCTACGCCCGGCTCGACGACCCCGCGGCCGAGTGGGTGCTCGGTGCGAGCGCCTCGGGCCACACGCCGGCGGAGCTGCTCGGACCGCTGCACGACCGCGGCCGGTCCGCCCTCGAACCGGCCGCGCAGTGCGCCGAGTCGCACGTCCGCAGCCTGCTCGGCGAGACGCACCTGCCGGCGCTCTGGGCCGGGGCGCCGGAGCCGCGGACCGGCACGGCGACCCCAGCGACCGCCCCGACGGCGACCGACGGGGCGGCGCAGGGGCCGACGGAGGCGTCTGGGGAGAGGCCGACGCAGAGGTCCACGGACACACCCGCGGAGCAGGCCGGGACCCGGGTCCCGCAGCCGGGCACGGACGTCGCGACCCCGGATGCCTGGATCGTCCCGGTCACCCACCTCGATGGACGCGCGTGGCGGGTCCGCGTCGAGCGCACGTCGGCGGGCCTGGCTCGACCCGAGTCGTGCGGCAAGAAGGCGGTGCCGGTGCACGAGTACCGCGTCACCGTCGTCGCCGGGCCGTCGCCGACTCCCGCAGAGGCCTAGCCTCGAGCCGAGCTCGACCCGCCCGCGTCACCACGGCTTGGGGTAGGTCTGTCCCGAGTCCCCGGGCAGCACGCGGTCGTCGTCGCCCTGCTGCTGGTTGCGCTCGATGGTGTTCTTGCGCTGCTGCTCCTGGAGGTAGTCCTGCTCCTCCTGGCTCGGGGTCCGACCCGGGTCCGGGGTGGGCGTGGGCTGAGGCGCCGGTCCCGGCTGCGGCGGTTGCTGGTCGCCCTGCCCCTGGTCCGGCGGGGCGTCGGCGTTCTTCTGCTCCATCCGCTGCTGGGCCTGCTCGAGCTGGTCACCGGTCCGACCGCCCTCCGGCGCGTCGCACAACGGCGGGCGTTCCTTCGTGATGCGGATCCCCTTGTCGTAGAACTGCTTCCACTCGTCGGGCCGTTCGCGTGCCTTGGCGGCGTCCCCGAGGGCCTCGTAGGTCAGTCCGAGGTTGACGCGCACCTTGCAGTCGTCGATGCCGCCCTTGGGGACGAGCTCGAAGGCCTGCTCGAACCACGGGCGAGCCAGCTCGTAGTGGCCCGAGAGCACGTGGGCATCGCCCACGGCGAAGGGCGCCCGGAACTGCTCGACGACGTTGACCCAGCCCTGCCGCTGCGCCCACGTCATCGCGCCGTCGGGGTCACCGCTGGTGTACGAGGCGAGCGTGCGGTCGTGGACGAGGTTGAGAGTGAGCAGGCGCACGGCGACGAGCACGAGCAGGACCGCCACGGGCAGCGACGCGAGGACGAGCCGGCGCCGCCGGCGACGCAGGTGTGGCGGTCGCGGCGCCCGGTGGGTCGCGGCCGACCCACCTGCGGCGCCCCGGCCCAGCGCGGACAGTCGCGAGCGCAGGACGGCGAGCACCTGCCGGGACCGGGGCGGGGGCTCGGCTGTCGCTGGCGGGCGGTCGACGAGCGAGGTCATGACCCCACCTCCCTGCGACGACGGGTCTGGGCAAGAGCGGCGGCACCGGTCCCGACGTCCCAGACCGCGATCCCGGCGAGCCCGAGCAGCGGCAGCCAGTAGAGCTCGTGCCGGGCCGCGACCTGCTGCCTCTCGAGCTGCTCGCTCGTGCCGAACGCGTCGAGGTCGACGTCGGCCATCGCGGCGTCGACCGGGTCTCCCGCCTCCCGGTGCACGTACGGCACGCCGAGCTGGGCGGCGATCTGGCGCAGCTCCGGCTCGGAGATGACCGAGCGCGCGTCCTCGCCCGTGGAGGGGTCCTTGATGTAGGAGGCGGACGAGTCGAAGCGCGAGCGCGTGGACTTCATCCGGCCACCCTCGGTCGTGCCGTACCCGAGCACCGCCCCGCCGTTGACGAGGGAGTGGTCGATCGTGAACGGGGCGGGAGGTTCGGGGGCCGTCTGCTCGCCGTCACCGAGGTAGTAGACGATGCGGCCCCGCTCGGGGGTGCGCTTCTGCGCCTGCTCGAGCAGGGTGCCGAGGCGGTCGTTCGCCTCGGTCACGGACGACCCGTGCGAGTACTCGGACGGTTCGGGCAGGAGGGTCTGCAGCGCGGCGTCGAGGGCGTTCGTGTCGGTCGTCAGCGGCAGTCTGACGCGGGCGGCCTGGTCGAAGGTGACGACGCTGTACCGCGCACCCGGGAGCCGCTCGGCGATGTCCGCGATGTCGCTCGCGACGCCCTCGATGCGCGGACGCCCGTCACCGTAGTCCTCGGCGATGATGCTGCTCGTCGTGTCGACGACGAAGTACACGTTGAGGTTGGCGGCCGTCGTGTCGACGCGGTCGCCCGGCACGCCCGGGCGGAGCGCGGCCAGCCCCAGCAGGACGACGGTCGCGGTCAGGCGCCAGTGCGTGGCGCGGGACTCCCCCGGCATCGCCCGCGACGACGGGTTCCACCACACGGCTGCCAGGCCCGCCACGGCGAGCACGAGAAGGACGGGCCAGGGCAGGACGGGCAGCAGGGTCACGTCACCCACCTCCGGCTCGCGCCGACGAGGCCCACGAGACCGACGCCCGCGAGGGTGATCGGCAGCGTCGGGTTGTCGGAGTAGAGGGCCCGCGCGGCGGAGTCGATGATCGTCGCCTCCTGCGCCTGGACGGCATCGACGATGCCCCTGACCGCCGAGGGGTCGCCCATCGTGTAGTACTGGCCGGCCGTGCCCGTGACGACCTCGCGCATCTGCTCCGCCTCGTCGTCGGGTCCGTCCTCCTCGGGGTTGAGGCCGTAGACCCGCACGCCCTTGGCCTTGGCCAGCTCGCCGGCCTCCGGCAGGTCGATGATGGGCCGGCCCGCGACGTGGTTGTCGGTGGCGAAGACGACCGACCGAGCGCGCCGGAGGTCGACCCGGTCGAAGCTCGACACGCACGTCGCCAGGCCGTCGCCGATGAGCGAGGTGCCGCGTCCGTTGAAGGTCCCCGCGAAGAACGACTCCTGGTCGGGGTCGCCACCGAGCGCGTCGGAGGCGGTGTCGAGCTCGTCGTTGATGAAGTCGTAGTCGTCGGTGAGGGGGAAGACCGTGGCGGCGGAGGAGTTGAAGATGACCAGGCCGATGCGCTCGCCCTCGAAGCTGCGCACGAGCGTCTTGAACGTGGCGACGAGCTCGGCGTCGTAGGCCGCCATGGACCCGGAGATGTCGAGGCAGAGCAGGATGTCGCGTGAGCGCGTCTGTGGCTTCTCGACCGTCGTGTCGAGGGGGCGCGCGGCGCCGAGGAGCGCCGCGCACGCGAGGAGGGCGGCGCTGCCGGTCAGCACGCCCATGCGCACGCGGTGCACGCGCAGGGCCCGGCGGAACTCCGGCAGCGCGGTGAGGGCCTGGGAGTTGGCCACCGGAGCGCTGGCCCCCCGCGCCCGGCGCCCGATCAGCCGGTAGACCGCCGTCGCCCCCACCGCGGCGACGAGCAGGCCGAGGGTCAGGACCGCGGGCCACTTGAGGTCGAGCGAGGTCACGCCCACCGCGCCACCACCTGCCTGGCCACCTCGCCCGCCCCGACGAGCGTCTGGGTCTCGTGGGGACCGAACTCGCCCGGGTAGAGGCGGCTGACGACCTGTGACACCGGCGAGAACCGCTCCCCCGACGCCGTCAGCTCGGTCAGGGTCATCGTCGGGGCGTGGACGCCGGAGACCTCCTGCACGAAGTGGCGCACGAGGATGCTCAGCTGCTGGTGCGCGCGTCGTTGGGTGATCTCGCCGGCGGCGGCGCGGCGCAGGACGAGGTCGATCTGGCGGGTGTAGTCCGCGCGGAGCCTGGTCAGGCGGTCCGGGGTGACCCGCGGTGGCACGACGACCCGGCGTCGCCGCGTCGACCAGAGCACCCATGCGTACCAGAGGGCGACGAGGGCGAGGGCCGCGAGCCCCAGCCAGACCCACCTCGGGGCATACGGGTCAGGCGCGTAGAAGCCCGGCGGGGGTGCGTCAGCGACGTGCACGGCGCTGCCTCTCCAGGAGGGCGAACACCGTGGGGACGACCTCGTCGCTCGACCCGAGGCGGGCGTGGTTGATGCCACGGCGGTCGAGGAGACTGGCCGTGCGCTGCACCCGCTCCTGCACGGTGCGCGCGTACGCCGCCCGGACCCGCGGGTCGAGCCGCACCAGCGTCGGCAGGGTGTACGTGTCGGCGACGTCGTAGGTGGTCCGGTCGCCGGCCACGACGGTCGGGTCGGCGTCCTCGACGGTGAGCCAGAGGATCTCGTGCTGGACGTGCAACCGCCGTAGCAGGTCGTCAAGGGCAGGGTCGAGGTCGCGGTCGTCGGCCACGACGAGCAGGACGAGCCGGCGTCGGACGTTGCGCACGACCCAGCGCAGCTGCGTCGCGAGGTTGCTGCCGTCGCCGTCGAGGCGGGTCGCGGCCTCGACGGCGCGCAGGAGCAGCTCGAGGTGCGCCTCGCTGCCGCCCAGCTCGTGGGCGACCGTCGAGGACGCCGTGCCGCGCACGAGCCCGACCAGGTCACCGTGCCGTTGCGCGAGGTAGCCGACGAGACCGGCCGCGGCGATCGCGACGTCCTTCTTCGCCTCGCCGCTGCGGGTCGTTGCCGCCATGCCGCGGCCGGTGTCGACGACGAGCAGGACGTTCTGCTTGCGTGTCGCGACGTAGCGCTTGACGAGGGGGGCCTGGTGGCGGGCCGTGGCCTTCCAGTCGATGTCGCGTACCTCGTCGCCCGGCACGTAGGCGCGCAGGTCGTCGTAGTCGAGGCTGCGGGCGTGGAAGATCGACGCGTACTCGCCCTCGAGCAGGCTGCGCGACCGGCGTCGGGCGTGGACGAAGAGCTTGCTCTTGACCCGGGTCAGCAGCGTCGTCGGCATCGTGGCTCCCGCCCCGGTCAGGGTGTGCGGATCCCGCCCACCATGGCGTCGATGACGCGCTCGACCGGCACCTCGTCGGCGGCGGCCTCGAAGCCGAGCGTGACGCGGTGGCGCAGGACGCGGTGCGTCAGCGCCTTGACGTCGTCGGGCACGACGTGGTTGCGGCCGTCGATGAGGGCCCGCGCCCGGGCGGCGGCGGTGAAGGCGATGCTCGCCCGCGGGCTCGCCCCGAAGTCGACGTAGCCGGCAAGGCGCGGCTCGATGTAGTCGCGCGGGTGGCGCGTGACGTAGGAGATGCCGACGACGTAGTTGACGATCGCCGGGTCGATGTAGACGCGGGAGACCAGGGCCTGCAGCTGTTTGACGTCATCGGGCGAGACGACGGGCGAGCCGGGCCGGGCGTAGACGCCGGAGTCGATGCGCCGCAGCACCTCGGCCTCCTCGGCCGGGGACGGGTAGTCGAGGACGTCCTTGAGCATGAACCGGTCGAGCTGCGCCTCGGGCAGGGGGTAGGTGCCCTCCTGCTCGATGGGGTTCTGCGTCGCCAGGACGAGGAACGGGTCGGGCAGGGCGTAGCTCCGGTCCCCGATCGAGGTCTGCCGCTCCTGCATCGCCTCGAGCATGGCCGACTGGGTCTTGGCGCTGCTGCGGTTGATCTCGTCGAGGAGGACGAAGTTGGCATGGACCGGGCCGAGCTGGGTCTCGAAGGCGCCCGAGTGCTGGTTGTAGACCTGGGTGCCGACGATGTCGCTCGGCAACAGGTCCGGCGTGCACTGGATGCGGTGGAAACGGCCACCGACGGCCTGGGCGATGGTCTGGGCGGCGGTCGTCTTGGCCAGGCCGGGCACGCTCTCGAGGAGGACGTGCCCACCGGTCAGCAGGGCGATGAGAAGGGTCTCCTGCAGCCGCACCTGCCCGACGACGCGCGACGCGAACGCGGCCGAGATGGCCGCGATCCGGTCGCCCGCCCAGCGCAGCTCGTCGGGCGACAGGTAGCTCGCGGCCGGCACCGTGCGTTCGGGCGCCTCGTCGAGGCGGGCCACCGCCACGTCGTCGTCGGGTACCGCGGGCCCTGCCGACAGGTGGCCGGGCTCGGTGGGCGCCGACGCATCGGGCCCCGAGCCGTCGGTCGGCACGGCGACGGTGAAGCTGTCGCCACCGGCTCCCAGGCCGGCCGGACGCCTGTCCGGATGCCCGTCCGGGTGACCGTCCGAGGGGCTCCCCGACGGTCCGGCCCACCGCTCGTCGCGCGCGGCGTCCACCGACCCGTCCCCACCGCCGTCGCCCACCTTCGACACCCCTTCTCGACGCAGCCGCCGGAGGGAGCCCCGCCGGCAGGCACATCGTAAGCACGCCACCCCCGGTGGCGTCCTGAGGACGACGCCTCAGGCGTCGATGCGCTCGCGGTCGACGTCGCTCGCGGACTCGACGATGAAGTCCTTGCGCGGGGCCACCTCGTTGCCCATGAGCAGCTCGAAGACCCGCTCGGCCGCCTCGAGGTCGCGCATCGTCACCTGGCGCAGCGTGCGGTGCCGGGGGTCCATCGTCGTGTCGGCCAGCTGGTCGGCGTCCATCTCGCCCAGACCCTTGTAGCGCTGCATCGGCTGCTTGATCTTCTTGCCCGACTTCTCGAGGCGTGCGACGGTCCGGCGCATCTCGAGCTCGTTGTAGGTGTAGATGAGCTCGTTCTTGCGCGCACCGGCGTTGATGACCTCGAGCCGGTGCAGCGGCGGCATCGCCGCGAAGACGCGACCGGCCTCGACGAGCGGACGCATGTACCGGAAGAAGAGGGTCAGCAGCAGGGTGCGGATGTGGGCGCCGTCGACGTCGGCGTCGGTCATGATGATGACCTTGCCGTAGCGGGCCGCCTCCAGGTCGAAGCTGCGGCCGGACCCGGCGCCGATGACCTGGATGATGGAGGCGCACTCGGCGTTCTTCAGCATGTCCGAGACGGACGCCTTCTGGACGTTGAGGATCTTGCCGCGGATCGGCAGCAGCGCCTGGAACTCGCTGTTGCGGGCCTCCTTGGCCGTGCCCATGGCGCTGTCGCCCTCGACGATGAACAGCTCGGAGCGGCCCACCTCCGTGGTGCGGCAGTCGCGCAGCTTCGAGGGCAGGCTCGAGCTCTCGAGGGCGTTCTTGCGACGCTGGGTCTCCTTGTGCAGCCGCGCGCTGATGCGCGACTTCATCTCCGAGACGACCTTCTCCAGCAGCAGGGCGGCCTGTGCCTTGTCGCCACGCTTCGGTGACGTGAGCCGCTCGGTCAGCTCCTTCTCGACGACGCGGGCCACGATGGCGCGCACCGCGTTCGTGCCGAGGACCTCCTTGGTCTGTCCCTCGAACTGCGGCTCGGCGAGCCGGACGGTGACGACCGCCGTCATCCCGGCGAGGACGTCGTCCTTCTCGGGCTTGTCGTTGCCGACCTTGAGCCGGCGCGCGTTGACCTCGAGCTGTCGGCGGAAGACCTTGAGCAGCGCCTGCTCGAAGCCGGCGACGTGGGTGCCGCCCTTGGGCGTCGTGATGATGTTGACGAAGGACTGGACCTTCGTGTCGTAGCCCTGCCCCCACCGCAGCGCCACCTCGACACCGCACTCGCGCTCGAGCTCGGTGGGTGTCATGTGCCCGTTGACGTCGAGGACCGGAACGGTCTCGGTGAAGGTCCCGGAGCCCTCGAGGCGCCACACGTCGGTGATCGGGGTGTCGGGCGCGAGGAACTCGACGAAGTCGGTGATGCCGCCGTCGTGCTGGAACACCTCCTCGATGGGTCCCTCCTCGCCGGGGGTGCCCTTGAGCCGCCGCTCGTCGCGGATGACCAGACGCAGGCCCGGCACGAGGAAGGAGGTCTGGCGGGCCCGTCCGAGGATCGCGTCGTAGTCCAGCTCGGCGTCCTTGAGGAAGATCTGCCGGTCCTGCCAGAACCGCACGCGGGAGCCGGTGACCCCGCGCTTGGCCTTGCCCACGACGGGCAGGGCGCTCTTCTTCTCGTACGGCGTGAAGGACGCGTCGGGCGAGTGGGGGGCGCCCGAGGCGTCGGTGAAGGTGCCGGGCTCGCCCCGGCGGAAGCTCATGCCGTACGTCTTGCCGCCCCGGTCGACCTCGACGTCGAGCCGGGCCGAGAGGGCGTTGACGACGGACGCCCCGACGCCGTGGAGACCACCCGTGGCCGCGTAGGAGGCGCCGCCGAACTTGCCGCCCGCGTGCAGCTTGGTGAAGACGACCTCGACGCCGGACAGTCCCGTGCGCGGCTCGATGTCGACGGGGATGCCCCGGCCGTCGTCGCGCACCTCGATCGACCCGTCGGAGCCGAGGATGACCTCGATGTCGGTGCAGACCCCCGCCAGGGCCTCGTCGACGGCGTTGTCGATGATCTCCCAGAGGCAGTGCATGAGACCGCGCTGGTCGGTCGAGCCGATGTACATGCCGGGACGCTTGCGCACGGCCTCGAGGCCCTCGAGGACCTGCAGGTGACGCGCGGTGTAGTCGCCGTTGCCGGAGGGAGCGGGGCGGGAGGCGGAGGCCACGGGTGTCGGTTCTCTCTCGTTTCGTCGGAGCTGCTCGCCGGAGGTCGGACCTCGCAGGGGGTCTCGGGCCCACCGGCACCCGCAGCCTAGTTCCCCTCGCCGACGACGCCCCGCAGGCTCGCGGCGACCCCTCCGAGGTCGGCCTCCGCGGCCCGTGCCGCCGCGAACCCCGGACAGTCGGTAACGATCCGGGAATCTTGCGAGTGCCTTGCAGCCGAGCGTGCCATCGGGGAAGCATTCCGCGTGATTCACTGTTGGAAGGACCGCGAGAGCAAGGGGCGACGCAGGCGCCCGGAGCCTCGGGCAAGCAGGGATCTCCCTCGGGAGGCCCCGCGAGGAACAGAGAGAAGGCGAGCACTGAGATGACGACAGCACTGGCACCCGAGTTGACTGCAGCAGACCGCTGCGACCGGTGTGGCGCCCAGGCCTACATCCGCGCTCGCCTTGTCGGCGGCGGTGAGCTCCTCTTCTGCGCCCACCACGGACGGCAGCACCTGCCGGCCCTCATGGACAAGGCCGTCGACATCCACGACGAGACGGCCCGGCTCATCGAGACGCCGGCGTCCGCACCCGTCGACGAGCGCTGACCGGGGTCCGGCAGCACAGCGCGGACGCCACGCGTCCCACACCCGCACAGCGGTCCCGACCGGCTGACCCGTGATCACCGAGACGAACCTCCTGATCCTGGGCGTGATGCTGGTCGGGACCGCTGGCGTCGTCGTGCCCGTCCTGCCCGGTCTCGTCCTGGTCTGGGGAGGTGCGCTCGCCTGGGCACTGCTGCGCCAGGACGTCGCCGGCTGGGTCGTGCTGGCCCTCGCGACGGTCGTGTTCGCCGTGGGCCTCACGGCCAAGTACCTCGTGCCGGGCCGGCGCCTGACGCGTCGTGGTGTCGACTCGACGCTCGTGACCGTCGCTGCCCTCGTGGCGGTCGTCGGGTTCTTCGTCGTGCCGGTCGTCGGCGGCCCGCTCGGCTTCGTGCTGACCGTCTACCTGCTCGAGCGCGTCAAGCACCGCGAGCACGCTCGGGCCTGGTCAGCCACCCGGGAGGCCGTGCGTGCGGTCGTCACGAGCATGGGCATCGAGCTGCTCACGGCGCTCGGCATCCTCGCCACCTGGGTCGCGGGGGCCTACCTCACGCGTCCCTGACGTGGCCCTTCTCACAGCCGCCTCTGACACCCGAGCGTCGCGTGACGCACGAAGGCCGCCGTCCCGAGGGAGTGGCGGCCTTCCGTTCGTGCCGGTGCTTCGGTGTCGCTTTCGGTGTCGCTTCGAGTGTCGCTTCCTGCGTCGCTTCCGGTGTCGCCGTCCAGGTCACCACTGGTCGCGGCGACGCTTCTCCCAGCGCTCCTCGAGGCGCTCCATGAACGTGCCCTGCCGAGGGCTGGGGGCGCGGAGCCGACCGCCGGTGCGCGGCTTCGGGGTGCCGTCGGCATCGACGGCGGCCAGGCGCGCCTTGGACGGGGTGATGGCGTAGACGATGCCGGCGACCATGATCGCGAAACCCACCGCACCGAGCCAGATCGTGCTGCTCATCGCGGAGAACACGACGAGCGCGAGGCCCGCCACACCGGCGATGACGCCGGCGACGATCCTGCCTCGCCCGGCACCACGCGACTTGGTCTTGCGGATCCGCGACGCGAAGCGCGGGTCCTCGGCGTAGAGGGCCTCCTCCATCTGCTGGAGCAGGGCTTCCTCGTGTTCCGAGAGTGCCACTCGGCACCTCCCTGTGCGATCTCGACTGTCACCGAATCGTAGGCCGGTGAGAGCCGACGGGGTTTCTTTCCTTCAGGATAGGTCGCGCGTCTCACGTTGGGAACCCGAGGTCGGCTCACGCATGAGGCTCGCCGGACGGACCGACCCGGCACCGAACCGGGCGCTCGCCCGGTCGACGGCACGGTCGGCGTCGCGCCACCCCTTCTCCGGCTCGTCGAGGCGCGCCTGGATGGGGGCGTTCTCGGTCGGGACGAGCCCCTCGAGGCGCACGCCGACGAGCCGGATGCGGGCCCGCTGGAGCCCGAGCCGGTCGTAGAGCTCACGTGCGGTGGCGTAGATGTCGCGCGAGACGTCGGTGTGGTGGCGCAGCGTCCTGGCCCGCGTGATCGTCGTGAAGTCGGCGAACCGGACCTTGATCGACACGGTGCGCCCCGACATCCCGGCCGCCCGGGCCCGGTCGGCGAGCCGGAGCAGCTCGCGGTGGATGCGCACCGGGTCGTCGATGTCGTGGGCGAAGGTCTCGTCGGCGCCGATCGACTTCTCGCGCCGCTCGGGCACGACCCGGCGCGGGTCGCGACCCCACGCGAGGTCGTGCAGGCTCAGGCCGGCGACGTCGCCGAGGGCCCGCTGGAGGGTCTCGACCGGGGTGTGGGCCAGGTCGGCGACCGTGCGCAGGCCGAGGCGGTGCAGGTGCTCCTCGGTCTTGTCGCCGACACCCCAGATGGCGGCGACGGGCAGCTGGTGGATGAACGAGACGACCTCGTCCCGGGGCACGACGAGGAGGCCGTCGGGCTTGGCGAGGTTCGAGGCGAGCTTGGCCACGAACTTCGTCGGCGCGACCCCGACCGAGCACGTGATCCCCTGCTCGTCGGCGATCGTGTCGCGCAGCCGTTGGGCGATCCGGGTCGGGCTGCCGAGCCGCCGCACCGCCCCGGCCACGTCGAGGAAGGCCTCGTCGAGGGAGAGTGGCTCGACGGAGTCGGTGACCGTCTCGAAGGTGGCCATGACGGCGTCGGAGATGGCCGCGTAGCGCCGGTGGTCCGGCTCGATGACGACGGCCTGCGGGCACAGCCGCCGCGCGCGGGCCATCGGCATCGCGGACGTCACGCCGAACGCGCGGGCCTCGTACGTCGCGGACAGGACCACCGAACGACCACCCGCTCCCCCGATGATGACGGGCTTGCCGCGCAGGTCGGGCCGGGAGATGAGCGAGGCCGACGCGTAGAAGGCGTCCATGTCGACGTGCAGGACGGTGCACCCGGTGTCGTCGGGTGGCTGCCCGTCCGGCCGGACCGGGGCGGTGAACTGGCGCCGGCTCACCGGGACCCCACCGTCGCGAGCCCGGCCCCGGCGAACCCGTCAGTCGCGGTGGGCGACGACGTGCAGGGCATTGCCGAGCGTCCGTAGGAACTCGCGGCCGGGACCCGAGACGAGCAGGTCGTCGAGCTCGGTGAGCGCCGCGCGGTCGGCGTCGGAGTCGACGAGAGAGGCCGGCACGAGGTGCCCGACGATGTCGGTGCCACGGACCTGGACGCGGGTGAACCCGGCGTCGAGCAGGAGCGCCTCGAGCCGCTCGGCGTCGAAGCGGCGGGGAAGCGGGTCGGTTCCGCCCCACCGGCCGGACGGGTCGACGAGTGCCGCCCGGGCCTGGGAGAACTCGCCGGCGATCGCCTTGGCGAACACGACGGCGAGCCGGCCGGACACGAGCAGCGACAGGACGCCGCCCGGACGCAGCGCCGCGGCCAGCGCGCGCAGGGTGGCGGCGGGGTCGTCGACGAACTCGAGGGTTCCGTGGCAGCAGGCGAGGTCGACGGACCGGTCGGCCAGGACGCTCGCCAGGGTGTCGCCGTCGCCCTGCACGCCGGTGACGCGGTCGACGATGCCGGCCTCGCGGGCGCGCCGGGCCAGGGCTGCCAGCGCGTCGGGGCTGGGGTCGACGACGGTGACGCGGTGCCCGGCCACGGCGAGCGGGACGGCGACCCCACCGGTGCCGCCACCGAGGTCGAGGACGTCGAGCGGGCGTCCGAGGTCCTCGGCGTGGTCGCTCGCGATGCGTCCGACCGCCGACACGACGGCCGAGGGCCGGGCCCCGCCGCGTCGCTGGGGGCGCTGCTCGTCGGGCACGGTGTCCTCCGTCGGGGGGCTCGCTCGCCCCGGACGTCGGTCGGGGCGACGCGGCCGGTGACGTGCATGGCGGGCACGGCTGGCACGGCGGGCGCGACGGACAGGCCGACGACGGGGTCGATGTGGTGGTTCGGGTGCATCCTCACCCTAGTGCCCCGAGCTTCCCGGGCTCGCGTGCCACAGCTTGCGTGGCGGGCCGCCGGTGGGGCCGCCACCGGTGGCAGCGGCGCCGCCGAACGGGTCGGGCGGGACGAGCCCGGCCGTGCCGCGGGCGCCGCGCACCTCCTCGCCTGCCGGGCGGATGTCCGCGTACGGCGACTGCTTGAACCCCGACGCGTGGACGAGGACGCGTCGACCCTCCGCGGTCTCCCCGACGCCGGACCCCGGTCCCTCGAGGGCTCCGGCGCGCTCCCACGCCGCCCGGTCGGCCTCCTCGAGCGCCGCGTGGACGGCCTCGAGGCCGCCGGTGGTCCAGGCCTCCTGGAGCGCGGACAGCTCCCAGGCTCCGGTGGCCCGGATCGAGACGCCGCGCGGACCGGTGCGGCGCACGAGGCCGCGGGCGAGGATGAGCCACGAGTGGAACACCGTCGCCGCGTACGGGCCCTGGACGTCCTCGAAGAAGGTGAGGTCGGCGGGACCGGTCGCGTCGTCGAGGGTGAGGAACACGACGCGGCGCCCGGTGCGGATCGGCGGGGTCTGGGTCGCCACCTTGACCCCGGCGACCCACACCTCGCGGCCGCTGCGACCGTCGAGGAGGTCACGGGCCTTCGTGACGCCGAGGGCGTCGAGCAGTGGCCGGTAGAAGTCGACGACGTGGCCGGACGCGTCGAGGCCGAGCACCTCGAGCTCGGCCCGGACGCGTTCCGGGCCGGTCATCTCGGGCAGGCCGCTCGTCGCCGTGAGCCGGGGCGCGTCACCGAGGTCGAGCGTCAGCTGGGTGGCGAGGTGCTCGGGGGCGCCCGACGACGCCTGCGACTGTGCCGCGGCGAGGGCGCGGATGTCGCCGGTGGCCGACACCGACGTGACCCGTCCGCGGGACCGGCTCGCGGCCGCGACGCGCCGGCTCGACCGGCGTTGCGAGGAGGACCACCGGTCGAGCTCGGCGACGTGCAGGAGCAGGTCACGCCGGGTGACCCGGCCTCGCCGACCGAGGCCGCTGCGGGCCCGGCGCGTCAACCCGCCGGCGTCGTCGAGTCGGGAGGGTCCGACGAGGTCGATGTCGTGGATCGTGTCGAACGCCCCGGCGAGGACGAGCTTCTCGGCGACGGGCCGCGACACCTGCGCCCGTTGCCAGAAGTCGGACAGGCTCGAGTACGGCTGGCCGGCGACGATGCGGGCGACCTCGGCCTCGCTGATGCCGTGCACGTCGGCGAGCGAGAGGCGGATGGCCTCGCCGCCGTCCTCGGTGCGCTCGAACCGGTACGTGCCGGTGGAGGCGTTGACGTCGAGGCCGAGGATCGTGACGCCGAAGGCGCGGGCGTCGTCGAGGATGAGCCGCTTGGGGTACATGCCGGGGTCGTGGGTGAGGACGCCGGCGAGGAACGCGGCCGGGTGGTGCGCCTTGAGGAAGGCCGACTGGTAGGTCGGCAGCGCGAAGGCCGCCGCGTGCGCCTTGCAGAACCCGAACGAGGCGAACGCCTTGAGGACCTCCCAGATGCGGTCGACGTCCTCGGGGGCGTAGCCGCGCGCCCTCGCCGCCGGACGCCACCACGCCTCGACCTCCAGCTGCCCGGCCGGGCTGCCGAGGGCGCGGCGCACCTCGTCGGCCTGGGCGAGGCTGACGCCGGTGGTCTCGGCGACGATCTTGAGGACCTGCTCGTGGAAGACGACGACGCCCTCGGTCTCCTCGAGCGCAGGCACGAGCGTCGGGTGCAGGTACGCCGGCTCCTTCCACCCCTGGCGGGCGTTGAGGAACGGCACGATCATGTCGCTCTTGACCGGTCCCGGGCGGAACAGCGAGATGTCGACGATGAGGTCCTCGAAGGTCTGCGGGCCGAACTTGCCGATGAGCTCGCGCTGGCCGGGGCTCTCGATCTGGAAGCAGCCGAGGGTGCGGGTCGAGCGGATCATCTCGAAGGTCGGCTCGTCGTCGAAGGGCACCTGCTCCTCGTCGTCGAGGTCGACCCGGACGCCGTCGACCCGCTCGACCTCCTCGACGGCGTGCGCCATCGCCGACTGCATCCGGATGCCGAGGACGTCGAGCTTGAGCAGGCCCATCTCCTCGACGTCGTCCTTGTCGAACTGGCTCATCGGGAAGCCGAGCCAGCTGGCCTCCACGGGCGTGCGGTCCAGGAGCGCGGAGTCGGACAGGACGACGCCGCACGGGTGCAGCGCGATGTGCCGTGGCAGGCCGTCGAGCCGCTCGACGATGTCGAACATCAGCTGCAGGCGCGGCACGTCGAGACCCGACGCGCGCAGCTCGGGCAGCTCGGCGAGGGCGTGGCGCACGTTGCGGGCGGCGATGTGCGGGAAGGCCTTGGCCATGGCGTCGATCTCGGGCGGCGGCAGGCCGAGCGCCGCACCTGCGTCGCGGATCGCGTGGCGCACCCGGTAGGTGTCCATCATCGAGACGCACGTGACGCGGTCGCCCCCGAAGTGGTCGAGGATCCGCTCGTAGATCTCGGTGCGGCGGGCCGACTCGACGTCGATGTCGATGTCGGGCAGCTCGGCGCGCAGCGGTGAGCAGAACCGCTCCATGAGCAGGCCGTGGCGCATCGGGTCGACGCCGGAGATGCCGAGCAGGTAGTTGACGAGCGACCCGGCGCCCGAGCCGCGGGCCGCGACGCGCACGCCCATCTCGCGGACGAGGTCGCACACCTGGGCGACGGTGAGGAAGTACGTCGCGTAGCCGAGGGTCTCGATGACGCCGAGCTCGTCCTCGAGACGGTCGCCGACGGCGGCCAGCCCGGACCCGGACCGGTCGGGGTAGCGGGTCGCGATCGACTCGCGGCAGCGTCGGGCGAGCACGTGCTGCGGGTCGGTGCCCGCGCTGATGCCGAGGACGTCGGGCTCGGGCAGGTGCACCGAGCCGATGCCGAGGTCTGCACGCGGGTCCTGGACGCACTCGGTGGCGAGGGCGGTCGTGCGCGCGACGAGCTCGTGGGCCTGCTCGCGGGCGAGCGCCCCGCCGCCGACGAGCCCCGGGCCAGACACCTGGACGACGTCGCGGGCGAGGGCGTGCATGACCGGCGTCGGCGCGAGGTGGCCGGCGGTCGTGACGCGGTCCAGGTGGCGCGCGTCGAGCGCGACGAGGCGCCGGGCCGCGTCGAGGACGTCGACGACGGCGGCGTCCTGCGGGTCGGTGTGGCGCACCGCCGCGGTGATGACGCTCGGCACGCCGACCTCGCGGGCGAGGGAGAGCATCCGGCCGGCCTGGCCGAGGCTGGCCGGCAGGTGCTCGGGACCGCCGTGGCACACGACCTCCACGACGAGGCCGCCGGGCGGCAGCAGCGCGACCCATCGCTCGAGGGCCGCCCGTGCATCGCCGTGTCGCCGGGCGAGGACCGCGCGGCCGACGTCGGAGTCGGGGCCGAGGAGGACGACGAGCGGTGCGGGTCCGGCGTCCGCCCGCCTTGACGGGTCGACACCGGAGGTGACGGGCAGGGTCCCGGGGCCGGGGGTCCCACCCTCCCCCGACGGGAGCGGGCCGCCGGGGCGCGCGTGCTCCGCGAGGAGCTCGGGCGTCGTGACCGGGGTGCCCCGCTCGCCCCGCAGGTGGGTCGCCGTGACGAGCCGGCACAGGGCGGCCCACCCGAGGCCGGGCGGCAGCCCCGCGGCCCGGCCACGGGCGAGGACGGTGACGCGCGGCAGGCGCGGGTCGACGAGAGCACCCCCGCGAACCGGCGTGCGGCTGTGCTCGGACCGACGCGGGCGACCGGTCGGGCCGGTGCGCGGCGGCTCGAGGGCGAGGTCGACACCGAGGACGGGGGCGACGTCGTGCTCCATGCAGGCGCGGACGAACTTGACCGCGCCGTAGAGCCCGTCGCGGTCGGTGAGGGCGAGCGCCGGCTGGCCCCAGGCGGCGGCCCGCTCGACGAGCTGGCGGGGTGTCGCGGTGCCGTAGCGCATCGAGTAGCCGCTCGCGACGTGCAGGTGCACGAAGCTGTCGCCGACGCGGCCGGCTCCCGCCCCGGACCTCGGGCCGACCCCCCGGGGCGTCGTGCTGGTGGTCGTGCTGGTGGTCGTGCTCGTCATGCCCCGCTCGCACGGCTCCTCGGCCCGGACGAGACCGGGGTGATGGTCCGCGGCAGCGGGACGGCGATCGGCACGCCGAGCAGGTCCTGGACGATCTCGAGGAACATCTCGGCCTGCCGGAGCAGGTCGTCGGCCTCGCGCGGCGCGATGTGGCCCCCGCGGTCGACGACGGACCGGCGTGCGGAGCACGCGGCGAAGAACGCGGCCCACTCCCCCAGCTCGGGGGCGACGAGGGGCAGCACCTGCCAGACGCTGCGGGGTCGGGACCGCGGCGTCGGCGCCGTCCGGGCCGCGACCAGCGCGGCGGCGGCGCGCAGGGCCCCGAGGTGGGCGTCGCGGTAGCGCTCGGTGGCCTCGCTCACGCGGCAGGCCGACTCGAGGCTGCCCCTCGAGCGGTCGAGCAGGGTGAGCACGGCGACGGAGATGGGCGGGCGGTGCAACGGTGCGGTGGCCACGGGTCGGCTCCTCTCGACAGGCGCGGGTACAGGCGCGGGTACAGGCGCGGGTACAAGCGCGGGGACGGTGGCTGGTGGGGCGGGCATCAGTCGGCGACCCGGACGAGCGACCAGCGGTCACCGCGGGGGGACGCGTCGTGGGCGAGGTCGTAGACCCCGGGCGTGAACGACCACCCGGGGCTCGCCTCGACCCGCCAGACGTGCTGCTCGCTCGCGGCGGCGAGGAGCGTCTCGCCGGGGCGCACCTGCGCCTCCTCGGCGTCGAGGGCGTCGTGCCACCACGCCCGCCGCTCCCGCCACTGCGCGAGGACCTCCCGCACGACGTAGAGGCGGCCCTTCCAGATGAAGGCCTCGGGCCGCTCCCGGGCGGCGCCGTCGACCGGAGCCTCACCCGGACCTGCATCCGGGCCTGCACCTGCACCTGCACCGGCCCGGGAGGCACCCGTCACCTGGGATCCGTCCTGCTCGAACCGGACCCTGACCTGCACTGCATCACTGAACCTGCGCACCACGACACGTCTCCCTCGGACACGTCGAGGCGGGAGGTCACGACCCTGGCTGCCCGCGCCCCACACGGACGGCCGACACCCCAACCGACGACTGGACTGAACGATGAACACTCGAACACCTGTTCGAACTCGACCAGCGTAACCCCTGCCGCCGACACCGTGTCAAGGCGATCCGACGGCCGGCGGCGCAGGCCGTGTTTGCTCTCGTTCGGGGCGGTTTGCGTGGACCTGAGTACCGGTGCTCAGGTCCACGTGGACGTGCTCGACCAGAGTGGGTCACCACGGGTCCGGCCCGTGGCCGGAAGGGCGCAGGGGTCCCGTCCGTCCAGGGCCCGGGCCCGTCTCTCGTGCGCGCCCACCCGGCAGGGCAGCGCCCCGACCGGCCGTCCTCGCAGCCCTTGCGCGCACCTCGGGATTACGGGACGGTCGGCAGCGTTGGACCGAGGCTCGGCCGTCCGGCCGCGCCTGGACCCCGCCGCCCCCGCAGGCCGGGTTGGACGAAGGAGTGACGTGGGAGCCGAGCTCATCCCCCTGGCCTTCACCACCGGGTGGGGCAGCGGCATCAATGCGTACGCGGTCGTGCTCGTCCTCGGCCTCGCCGACCGCCTCTTCAACCTCGGACAGGTCCCCGACGCGCTCGCCCGCACCGACGTCCTCGTCGGTGCGGCGGTCCTCTTCCTCCTCGAGCTCGTCGCCGACAAGATCCCCTACGTCGACTCGGTCTGGGACTCGGTCCACACCGTCGTGCGGCCCGCCGTCGGGGCCACGATCGGCTACCTCATCGGCCACGAGACCGCGAGCCTCGATGCCGCCGTCGGTGCTGCCACCGGTGGCGTCACGGCCCTGGTCTCGCACGGCGTCAAGGCCGGACTGCGGGGCATCGTCAACACCTCGCCCGAGCCCGCCAGCACCATCGTCGTCAGCACGGGCGAGGACGTCACCGTCACCGGCGTCGTGGCCCTGGCGATCGCCCACCCCTGGGCGGCTGCGACGGCCGCGCTGCTGCTCCTCGCGGCCGGGGGGCTGCTCGTGTGGACGCTCGCCGGGCGCCTGCGCCGGCTCAAGCGGCGCTACGACGCATGGGGCGAGCGGGTCGGCATCGCCGTCCCGACCGCGGCGCCGCCGACGGCTCCGCCGGGCCGCCGGCCGGGCCGCGCCCGCCCGACGCGTCCGCCGGCCCCGGACGATGCCTCCGAGGACCCACCGGCCTGACCCGGCGACGCTCGAGGCCGTCGACCGACGCCGCTGCCGACCCTCAGAGCCGGCCGAAGACCTCGAGCGTCGCCGACGAGCGGTTCATCGTGATGAAGTGGATGCCCGGCGCACCCTCGTCGAGGAGGCGCCGCGCGGACTCGGTGGCGATGGCCAGGCCCTCGGCCCGCACGCCCTCCGCGTCGTCCCCGAGCCGGTCGAGGCGGTCGGTGACGGCAGCCGGCATCGGCTGGCCGGCCAGCTGGGCCATGCGCACGACCTGGCGCGCGTTCGTGATCGGCATGATCGCCGGCACGACGGGAAGCTGCGACCCGCGCCGGGCCAGCTCGTCGCGCAGCCGCAGGTAGTTGTCGACGTCGAAGACCATCTGGGTGATGGCGAACTGCGCCCCGGCGCGCTCCTTGCGGATCAGCGTCTCGGCGTCCTCGGCGGGGTCGCGCGACTCGGGGTGACGGTCGGGGAACGCCGCGACCCCGACCGTGAAGTCGCCGAGCCCGCGGACCAGCGCGACGAGCTCGTCGGCGTGGTCGAGCCCCTCCGGGTGGGCGACCCACGGCTGCCCGAGGCCCCCCTGCGGGTCACCGCGCAGGGCCAGGATGTTGCGCACCCCCGCCGAGGCGTACGCCCCGACGATGCCGCGCAGCTCGGACACCGAGTGCCCGACGCACGTCAGGTGCGCCATCGGCGTCAGCGTCGTCTCCTCGAGGATTCGCTGGGTCAGGCGCACCGTGCGGTCCCGGGTGCTGCCCCCCGCGCCGTAGGTGATCGACACGAAGCTCGGCGAGATCTTCTCGAGGTGCCGGACCGCCTGCCACAGCTGCACCTCGGCCGCGTCGTCCTTCGGGGGGAAGAACTCGAAGCTGAAGGTGGGGGTGTCGGCCTCGATGAGCGCCGGGATGGACCGGGTGAACCGCTCCGCCCGAGCCATCGAGGATGCGGTGCCGTGCGCCATGCCGCTCACCCTAGGCGGCCCCCGTCCGGGGTGTGTGGGCTGTTCACGGGGCGGTCGGACGCCCGCGTAGGCTGACCACGATTCCCGACTCGATGGAGGAGCCCGTGCAGACCCCCACCGACCTCGACGTGCTGCGCCGTCGGGTGCAGCACGCGATCGACGGCCAGGTCGCGGGGGCGACGCAGGCGCTCGCCGCCATCGGTGAGGAGACCGCGCCCCTCGTGTCCGCCGTCTCGGGCCTGCTGTCCGGGGGCAAGGGCCTGCGCGCCGGCTTCCTCTACTGGGGCTACCGCGCGGCCGGGGGCGCCGACTCCGACGCACTCGTGCGGCTCGCGGCGAGCATGGAGTTCTTCCAGGCCGCTGCGCTGCTGCACGACGACGTCATGGACCGCAGCGACACCCGCCGCGGCAAGCCCTCGGCCCACCGGGCGGTCGCCTCGCTCCACACCGACCACGGCTGGTCCGGCGACTCCGACCGTTTCGGGGAGGGCGCGGCGATCCTCGCCGGCGACCTGTGCCTCACGTGGTGCGACGAGCTCTACTCGTCGTGCGGCCTGCCGGCCACCGATCTGGCCCGGGGCCGGGGCCTGTTCGACCTCATGCGGACCCAGCTCATGGGTGGGCAGTTCCTCGACCTGCTCGAGTCGGCCCGCGGCTGGGACGGTCTCGACCTCGAGGCGCGGGTCGCCTCGGCCCGCAAGGTGATCCGCTTCAAGAGCGCCAAGTACACGATCGAGCACCCGCTGCTCATCGGCGCCCTCGTCGGCGGAGCACCCGAGGACGCCCTCGAGCCGCTGTCCGACTACGGCCTGGCGCTCGGCGAGGCGTTCCAGCTCCGTGACGACCTCCTCGGCGTCTTCGGCGACCCCGAGGCCACCGGCAAGCCGGCCGGCGACGACCTGCGCGAGGGCAAGCGGACCGTCCTGCTCGCGCACGCCCTCGATGCGGCGTCGGAGCCGGACCGCCGTCTCGTGGAGGGGCTGCTCGGCCGCGACGACCTCGACCTCGCCGGCGTCGAGTCGATCCGCGAGGTGCTCGTCCGCACCGGCGCCGTCGAGCGCGTCGAGGCGCTCATCGGCGAGCTCGCCGAGGCGTCGGGCACGGCCGTGGCGCGGGCCCGGGACACCGGGGTCCTCGCCGACGAGGCCCTCGGCGTCCTCGAGGGCCTCGTCGCGGTCTCGACGGCCCGCCACTCCTGACCGCCACTCCTGACCGACACGTCAGAAGGCGAGCTCCTGGGCGCGCCGGCGGATCTCGGTCTTGTGACCGGCGCGCAGGGCGTCGATCGGGGCCCCCTCGACGGGCAGCGTCGGGTCCGGGGTGAAGAGCCAGGTGATGATCTCGTCGTCGTGCATGCCGCCGTCGGCCAGCACCGTGAAGGTGCCGCGCAGCTCGGGCCGCGGGCCCTCGTCGTCGAGGAACTTCGCCGGCACGGACTGGACGTGGCGCTCCCCGACGCGCGCGGCGAGTAGCTCGCGGTCGGCGATGAGGCGACGCACGCGCGCCAGCGGCACCCCGAGCCGTTCGGCGACGTCGGGCACCGTCAGCCACTCCCCGACGAGGCGCTCGAGGTCGTGCGACGGACCCGTCTCAGGAACGGCGTCGGAAACGGCGTCGGAAACGAGGTCCGAACCGGCGTCGGGGCCGGCGTGGGAGCGTGCTGCGGAGTCGGTGTTCGGGCTCTGGCTCACGTCGTCAGAGTCTGCCACCCGAGCCGGGCAGTGCGACACACGGACCGGAGCCGAATTACATCGCTGTATTTTTACTTTAGCGCTCAATCATGCGATATCGTCACACACGCCCCATCCCTCACAGGAGTCCCGGGACCGCACGACAGCGAACCCGCCTCGAGCAGCTCACCGCACCACCAGCCCCTTCCCAGAGCCCCTCCACACCTCATTTCTTGCAACCGGGCCCCAGGAAAGGACCCCACATGCCCTTCGCCGACGTCGCCGCGCTGGCGCAGCCGCCCCACGCCGTCGTCGTGCCCGTGCACGCGACGCCGTGGAAGACGATCACCGTCCGGCCCGGCGACACGTTGTGGCATCTCGCCATCGCCCACCGCACCACGGTGCGCGCGCTCGTGGACAAGAACCGGCTCGCCGCCGGCGGGAGCCTGATCCTGCCGGGCCAGAGGCTGCTCGTCCCCGGCTCGCCCGCGACGGCCACGACGCCGCGGTCCGCGGCGACACCGACGAAGCCGGCCAGGGGTGCCGTCACGTCGTCCGGCTCGTCCGCCCCGGTCTCCGTGCCTGCGGGCAGCATCGTCCACGTCGTCGTCCGTGGTGACACGATGTCGGGCATCGCGGCCAGGTACAAGGTGTCCCTGACCAAGCTGCTCGCCGCCAACAAGCTCAAGAACGCCGGCCTCATCTACATCGGTCAGCGCATCGTCGTGCCTGGTGTGGCCAGCGCACCGGCGCCCGCGAGCCCGGCACCGAGCCCGACGCCGCCGAGCGGCTACTCGACGCCGACGAAGACCCAGCTGGCCGTCGCAGCCAGCAAGGCCAAGCTCGCCGCCCGAGACGTCCCGAGCCGCACCGAGACGGCCGACATCATCCGGGCGACGGCGACCCGCAACGGCGTCGACCCCAAGCTCGCGCTCGCGATCGCGTGGATCGAGTCGGGGTGGAACCAGCGGGCGGTGTCCTTCAGCGACGCCGTCGGGGTCATGCAGCTGATGCCGATCGCCGAGACGTGGTCCTCCCAGCTGGCCGGGCGCTCTCTCGACCGCTACGACACGCGGGACAACGTCACCGGTGGAGTCCTCATCATCCGCGCGCTGCTCGCCTCGGCCGACTCGCGGGAGCAGGCGGTCGCCGGGTACTACCAGGGCCTCTACTCGGTCCGCACCAAGGGCCTCTACGAGGACACGAAGAAGTACGTCGCCAACGTCCTTGCGGTCTACGACCGCATGTGACGCTCCCAACCCCCCGGGAGCCCAGGAGACCGCGGCCCCGCACACCCTCCCCCCGGGTGCGCGGGGCCGCGGCTCGCCTGCACGGGATGCGCAGGGTCAGCCCGTAAACTCCTGCCCGTGACGTCCAGCGTGGCGGACGCCCTCGTCGGTCGGGTGATCGACGGCCGGTACCGCATCCTGTCCCACCTCGCAGACGGAGGCATGGCCTCGGTCTACGTGGCGCTCGACGCACGCCTCGACCGTGAGGTCGCGCTCAAGATCATGCGTCCTGGCCTGGCCGTCGACGACGTCTTCGTCGAGCGCTTCCGCAGCGAGGCCCGCTCCGCGGCGCGCCTGAGCCACCCCAACGTCGTCGCCGTCTTCGACCAGGGCGAGGACGACGGCGACGTCTTCCTCGCGATGGAGCTCGTCGAGGGCAAGACCCTGCGCGAGGTCATCCACGAGGAGGCACCGCTCACCGCCCGCGAGGCCCTCGCCATCCTCGAGCCGATCCTCCTCGCGCTGCGCGCTGCGCACGCGGCGGGCATGATCCACCGCGACGTCAAGCCCGAGAACGTCATCGTGCGCCACGACGGCGAGGTCAAGGTCGCCGACTTCGGGCTGGCGCGCGCCATCACGAACCAGACCGCCACGAGCCAGACCGGCGTGCTCCTCGGCACGGTGTCGTACCTGTCCCCCGAGCAGGTCGAGCGGGGCCAGGCCGACGCCCGTAGCGACGTCTACGCTGCGGGCCTGCTGCTCTTCGAGATGCTGACCGGGCGCAAGGCGGTCACGGGTGACACCCCGATCCAGATCGCCTACCAGCACGTGCACGGGTCCATCCCGGCGCCGTCGACGCTCGTGCCGGAGGTCCCGCGGCCGCTGGACGAGCTCGTCGCTCGCTCCACCGCGCTCGACCCGGACCACCGCTTCGACTCGGCCGCCGAGCTCGTCGCGGCGCTGCGCCACGTGCGCCGTGTGCTGTCCCCGACCGACCTCGACCGGAGCGGCACCGCGCCCCGGACCGATACCGCCGTCCGTGCGCCGGCCGCGGCCGACACCTCGGCGCGGACCGCCTCCCCCGGTGACACGGGCCAGCTCACCGGTCTGCACACCACCCCGGTCCTCGAGCGCACCACGGCGATGCCGCTCACGGCCATGCCGGTGCAGCGCCGACGCCGCCGACGGTGGCCGGCCTGGCTCGCCGCGGTGCTCCTCGTGCTCGGTGGTGGGGCTGCGGGCTGGTGGTTCACCGCGGGCCCGGGTGGCACGACGGTCGTGCCCGGGCTCGTAGGCCAGTCGGTGGCGCAGGCGCGGTCGAGCCTGCAGGCCGCGTCCCTGTCTATGGACGAGCAGGACGAGTTCTCCGAGACCGCCGCCAAGGGCACCGTCCTGCGCATCGAGCCCGGTGCCGGCACGCAGCTGTCCAAGGACTCCACGATCCGCGTCGTCGTGTCCAAGGGCCAGGAGCGCTACACGGTCCCCAAGCTCGTGGGCACCAAGGCGGCCGACGCCGTCGACGTCCTCGGGCCCCTGACGTTGACCGTCGGCGACACCAGACAGCAGTGGAGCGAGACCGTCCCGAAGGGTCGGGTCGTCTCCCAGTCGCCCGACCCGGAGGCGTCGGTCAAGCGGGGCACCGCCGTCGACCTCGTCGTGTCGAAGGGCCCCGAGCCCATCGACGTGCCGAAGGTGACCGGCACGCCGTTCGACGCCGCGGCCGCCAAGCTGGGCAAGCTCGGGTTCCAGGTGCGGCGCGGCGCGGACGTGAACAGCGACACCGTGCCGGCCGGCAACGTCGTGTCCCAGGACCCCGCCTCCGGCACGTTGCACCGCGGCGACGCCGTGACGCTCGTCGTGTCCAAGGGCCCGGTCATGGTCCAGGTGCCCAACGTCGTCGACCAGCAGGACGCCCTCGCGGAGAAGGCGCTGACCGCCCTCGGGTTCACGGTCGACAAGCAGTACCCCTTCGGCGACCTCTTCGAGAAGAAGGTCCGCGCCCAGGACCCCGCCGCGGGGACGACGGTGCCCAAGGGCAGCACGATCCACCTGACGATCGTCTGAGAGTCGTCCACGTCCCGTCCGGGCCAGGACCGCGTTCGCGGCAGGCAGGGATCAGGTGGGCGGCGGGGTGCGCAGCAGGGAGGTGAGGACGTCGACCGCGACGTCGGTCGCCGCGTCGTCGACGTCGAGGTGCCACACGAGGCGCACCGCGCCCGGGCCCACGGCGTAGGTACGGACCCCCGCGTCGAGGGCCGCGGCGACGAACGCCGCTGACGTCCAGCCCGCCGCGGCGACGTCGACGATGACGATGTTGGTCTCCACGGTGGCCAGGTCGACCGAACCGGGTGCCGCCTCGGCCATCGCGGCGGCGGTGCGGCGAGCGCGGGCGTGGTCGTCGGCGAGGCGCTCGACGTGGTGGTCGAGCGCGTACAGGCCTGCGGCAGCGAGGATCCCGGCCTGGCGCATGCCACCGCCGAAACGCTTGCGCCAGATCCGTGACTCGGCCATGGCCTCGGCCGACCCGGCCAGGACGCTGCCCACGGGGGCTCCGAGGCCCTTGCTCAGGCACACCGACACGGTGTCGAACTCGCGCCCGTAGTCGGCGACCGGGCCGCCCGAGGCGACGTGGGCGTTGAAGAGGCGGGCGCCGTCGAGGTGCATGGCCACGCCGCGTTCGCGGGTGATCGTCCGCGCCCGGCGGATCTCCTCGAGGGACTGGACCGTGCCGCCGCCGAAGTTGTGGGTGTTCTCGACGACCACGAGCGCGGTGCACACCTGGTACGGCCCCGCACCGGTGACCATGAGCGAGGCGGCGTCGTCGGCCCGGAAGCGGCCCCGCTCGGAGACCCAGGTGCGCGAGGAGATGCCGGACAGCACCGCGGCCGCGCCGAGCTCGGCCCGCACGACGTGGGCCAGGGAGTCGCCGACGAGCTCCTCACCGTGTCGCACGTGCAGGCGCACACCGAGCTGGTTCGCCATCGAGCCCGACGGGGTGAAGAGCGCCGCCTCGTGACCGAGCAGGTCGGCGACGCGCTCCTCGAGGGCCCGCAGGGTCGGGTCCTCGCCGAAGACGTCGTCGCCGACCTCGGCACGGGCCATGGCGGCCCGCATCGCCTCGGTGGGCTTGGTCAGGGTGTCGCTGAGCAGGTCGGCCCGCAACGGGCTCGTCGCGGGTGCCGTCACCGTCCGGTCACGCCTGGCCGAGCATCTCGGCGACGAGGAACGCCAGCTCGAGCGACTGCTGGTGGTTCAGGCGCGGGTCGCACACCGACTCGTAGCGCTTCTCGAGGTCGGAGTCGATGATCTTCTCCGCACCGCCGAGGCACTCGGTGACGTCGTTGCCGGTCAGCTCGACGTGGATGCCGCCGGGGACCGTCCCGAGCGAGCGGTGCACCTCGAAGAAGCCGCGGACCTCCTCGACGATGTCCTCGAAGTCGCGGGTCTTGTAGCCCGTCGAGCTCTCGAACGTGTTGCCGTGCATCGGGTCGCAGATCCACGTGACCGTCGCACCCGAGGCGGTCACCTTGTCGACGAGGGCCGGCAGCGCGTCGCGGATCGTCCCCGCGCCCATCCGGGTGATGAAGGTGAGGCGGCCCGGCGTGCGCTGCGGGTCGACCTTGTCGATGAGGCGCAGCACCTCGTCGATGTCGGCCTTGGGGCCGAGCTTGACGCCGATCGGGTTGCTGATGCGCGAGACGAAGTCGATGTGGGCGCCGTCGAGCCGGCGCGTGCGCTCGCCCACCCAGACGAAGTGCCCGGACGTGTCGTAGAGGCGACCCGAGCGTGAGTCGATGCGGGTCAGCGGCCGCTCGTAGTCGAGCAGGAGCGCCTCGTGCGCGGCGTAGAACTCGACGGTGCGCATGGCGTCGAAGTCGGCGCCGCAGGCCGCCATGAAGCGCATCGCCTTGTCGATGTCCCTGGCGATCTTCTCGTAGCGCGCGTTGGCGGAGTTGGCGACGAAGCCACGGTTCCAGTCGTGGACGTGCCGCAGGTCCGCGAAGCCGCCGGTCGTGAAGGCCCGGACGAGGTTGAGCGTCGCCGAGCTCGCGTGGTAGGCCCGGACGAGACGCTGGGGGTCCGGGACGCGGGCGGTCTCGTGGAAGGCGAAGTCGTTGACCATGTCGCCGCGGTAGGCGGGCAGCGTCACGCCCTCGCGGGTCTCGACGCCGGACGAGCGCGGCTTGGCGTACTGGCCGGCCATCCGCCCGACCTTGACGACGGGCACCGACGCGCCGTAGGTCAGGACGGCGGCCATCTGCAGGATCGTCTTGATGCGGTCGCGGATGTTGTCGGCGGTCGCCGACGCGAACGTCTCGGCACAGTCGCCGCCCTGCAGGACGAAGGCCTCGCCGACGGCGGCCGCGCCCATCCGGGCGGTGAGGATGTCGCACTCGCCGGCGAAGACGAGCGGCGGATACGACGCGAGGGTCTCGATCACCTCGGAGAGCGCGGCCGTGTCGGGCCACGTGGGCTGCTGCCCGGCCTCGAGCTCGGCTGCGGCCGCCGTGAGGGCGGCGAGGGCCTCGGACCCGTTCCCGGGCTCGAGACCGACATCGGCGGTGACGGTCCTCATGTTCACCCGATCAGCGTAGACGCCGTGCCCACCCCTGCCGTGCCGGGTCCGCATCCCGATACCTCCGCCGTCGGCCGGTCGCCGGGCCTCCGGGACCCGCCGGGTGGCACCGCGACCCCTCGCACGGGTCAGCGCCCCTGGTCGGGTCGCTCCTCGAGGTCGAGGCCGCGCTCCATGGCGAACCGGACGAGCTCGACGCGGTTGTGCATCTGCAGCTTGCCGAAGATGTTCTGCACGTGGTTCTGCACGGTGCGGTGCGACAGGAACAGGGTGGCGGCGATGTCCTTGTAGCCCATGCCCGTGGCCACGTACCTGAGGATCTCGGTCTCGCGGTCGGTCAGCTCGGGCACCTCGCGCTCGGGGCTGCGCCCGGCGCGCGCCCGACGGAACTCGCCGAGGACGAGGCCGGCGAGGCCGGCCGTGAACACGGGGTCGCCGGCGGCCGTGGCCCGCACGGCGTCGAGGAACTCCTCGCGCCCGGCGCTCTTGACGAGGTAGCCGAGCGCGCCGGCCTTGACGGCCTCGAGGACGTCCTGGTGGTCGCCCGATGCCGACAGGATGAGCACCCGAGTGGGCACCCCGGCCGCGGCGAGCTCGGCGCACACCCGCGACCCGCTGAGACCGGGCAGGTTGAGGTCGAGGACGAGCACGTCCGGAGCGGTGGCGCGGGTGCGCGCCACCGCCGAGCGTCCGTCGTCGGCGGTCGCCACGACCTCGAACCCGGCGTCGGCGAGGTCGCGGGCCACGGCATCGCGCCACATCGGGTGGTCGTCGGCGACGACGACCCGGATCCGCCGCCGCGTGCGGTCGGTGGCGTCGGGCGGGGTCAGGGGCGTGGCGGCAGGGTCGTCGCTCACAGGGCTCCTCGTCGGTCACGCCGGCCGTCGGGGTCGGGCCTGTCTCTTATACACATCTGACGCTGCCGACGACGGA
>NZ_JBPGXG010000027.1:0-37770 GCF_056755255.1 Monashia sp. HAY1-5C
TCCGTCGTCGGCAGCGTCAGATGTGTATAAGAGACAGACCGGTGACCGGTCGGGCCCTTCGTGTCGAGGTGCGCGGGTCAGACGGCCCGCTTGCTGATCCGCCCGTAGACGGTGATGCCGATCGCCGCCAGGACGGCACCGACGATCCAGAACCACCAGCGCACACCGCCGTTGTCGTTGGAGTAGCCGAAGACGGCGCCGAGGATGAACGTCGCCAGCAGCGACGCCACGATGCCGATGATGATCGTCATGACGATCGAGATGTCCTGCTTGCCCGGGAGGATGAGTCGGCCCAGGGCTCCGATGATGAGTCCGGCGACGATCGCGCCGATGATTGCGCCAACCATGTCTCAGCCTTTCTGGCCACCGACGGTGACCGGCTTCCGTCCCGTGCTCGTGCGCGGGTACCAGTTGCAACACCGCCGACCTCCCACCGCATGTGTCGCATGTGGTCGATGTGACGGTGCCTTCGTGCACCTGACTCGTACCCGCTCCGAGCCGTAACGATCACGTCCGGGCCGATCCGGGCGAGGATCGGGCCCGCGCAAGATGGGGCACACCCGGTCCGATGGCGCTGCCCACGGGGCGCCGGAGGTGTCGGTTCGGCGCGCCGGTCAGTGTGGCTGGCGGTCGCCGGTGACCATGCCGTAGCCGACGATGAGCGCGGCGGCGACGAGGGCGCCGATGAGGAACGAGGTCCAGTCGACGCCGCTCGTCTGCGACCCCGAGGCGGCCCGGTAGATCCACGCGCCGACGAGCGACCCGAAGGCGCCGAGGACGACGGTGGTCACGACGCTCGTGCCGTGCCGGCCGGGGACCGCGGCCCGGGCGAGCGGACCGACGAGGGCTCCCGCGACGAACGCCGCGACGAGGGTTGCGGTCATGGGGCTCCTCCTGGCGCCGGGAGGCGGTGGACGCCTCCGGTCGTACGTACCCGTTCGCGGCCGGCCGACGCCGCGCAGAACGGTGCGTGGTCGGCCGGCCGCGGACGGGGTTCGGTCAGGAGGCGCCGAAGCCGACGCCGGTGCGGCGCTCGGCGCCGGTCGTGACGTAGCCGAGCGACGCGACGGGAACGACGATGCGGCCGCCCTTGTCGTCGGTCAGCTCGAGGACGTCGCCCTCGCGGGCGGCCTTGACGACGGCCACGAGCTCGTCGGAGCTCAGCGTCGTCTCGAAGGTGATCTCGCGTGCCACGTTCTGCACGCCGATGCGGACCTCCACGTCAAACCTGCTTTCTCGGTTCGTCCTTCGGTGGTGGCGTGGGTGGGTCGCACGCCCTGTGGCCACCTTAACCAGCGCTGCTGCCGACCGACTCCCGGGACGGGCCGGACGCGTCGTCCGAACCCGCACCGGACCGGGGGAAGGCGCCGAAGCCGCGGCGGATGAGCGACCCGGTGATGCGCACGGCGGTCTCCTTGGACAGGCTCGCCTCGTGCGTCAGCCAGTGGCGCGCGGACGTCTGCGCGAGGCCGACGAAGGCGACGCCGACGAGGACGGCCTCCTCGCGCGTCATCGACGTCTCGGTGCTGATGATCTCGGCCATCGCCTCGGCGCACGTGAGGTCGATCTGGTCCAGGCGCTTGCGCACCTCGGGCTCGTTGGCGAGGTCGGACTCGAAGATGAGACGGAAGGCGGCGCCCTCCTTGCCGACGAAGTCGAAGTAGGCGCGCGTCATGGTGTTGATGCGGGCCTTGTTGTCGGACAGGGCGAGCGCGTCGCGGACGAGCTGCTCGAGCTCGCCGGCGTGCTGGTCGATGAGTGCGAGGTAGAGCTCGAGCTTGCCCGGGAAGTGCTGGTACAGAACGGGTTTGGACACCCCGGCCCGCGCGGCGATGTCGTCCATCGCGGCCGCGTGGTAGCCGTTCTCGACGAAGACGGCGAGCGCCGCCTCGAGCAGCTGGGCGCGCCGCTCGGAGCGGGGGAGCCGCTGCCCGCGGCCCGGCATGGTGGTCTCGTCTGTCATGCGTCCCTCGAGGCACTTCCTGTGTGGTGCTCGTCGTCCGCCGAGGCGGACGACCATGTCGTTCCTCACCATACCGAGCAGTACGGTGAGGGCATGTCGACGGATCCGCTGGTCAAGACGGGTCGCCCGCTGTCGAAGGACGAGACGACGCGGTACGCCCGCCACGTCCTGCTGCCCGACGTCCGGCTCGAGGGGCAGGAGCGGCTGGCGGCCGCCCGCGTCCTCGTCGTCGGGGCCGGTGGGCTCGGGTCGCCCGCGCTGCTCTACCTCGCCGCCGCCGGCGTGGGCACGATCGGGGTCGTCGACGCCGACGTCGTGGAGCTGACCAACCTGCACCGGCAGGTGATCCACTCCGACGCCGACATCGGCCGGCCCAAGACGGAGTCGGCCGAGGCGGCGGTCCGCCGCGTCAACCCGCACGTCACGGTGGAGCGGCACGACGTCGCGCTCGACTCGTCCAACGCGCTCGACATCATCGGCGGCTACGACCTCGTCGTCGACGGCACCGACAACTTCCCGACGCGCTACCTCGTCAACGACGCGTGCGTCATGCTCGGCAAGCCGCACGTGTGGGGCTCGATCCTGCGCTTCGACGGCCAGGTGTCGGTGTGGTGGGCCGGGCACGGGCCGTGCTACCGCTGCGTCTTCCCCGACCCGCCGCCGCCCGGGTCGGTGCCGAGCTGCGCCGAGGGCGGCGTCCTCGGCGTCCTGTGCGCCGCGGTCGGCTCGGTGCAGTCCACCGAGGCGATCAAGCTCCTCCTCGGCATCGGCGAGCCGCTGACCGGCCGGATGCTGGTCCACGACGCCCTGCGCCAGACGTGGGACACCCTGACGGTGCGCCGTGACCCCGAGTGCCCCGTGTGCGGTGACGAGCCGACCGTCACCGAGCTCATCGACTACGTGCAGTTCTGTGGCGTGCCCGGCGCCGCCCACGACGACGAGGACGCCCTGCCCACCGTGACCGTCCGCGAGATGGCCGACGAGCTGCGCGGCGAGGCGCCACCGCTGCTCGTCGACGTCCGCGGCGAGGAGGAGCGGGCCATCGCCTCGATCCCGGGCGCGGTCCCGATCCACCTGGACCTGTTCCGCTCGGGCGAGGCGTTCGGGCGGCTGCCCCGGGACCGGCGCGTCCTCATCCACTGCAAGGTCGGTGGCCGGTCGGCGGAGGCCACCCGTCTGGCCCTCCGGGCCGGCTTCACCGACGTCGCGAACGTGGCGGGCGGCGTCGTCGCCTACGTGCGCGAGATCGACCCGGCGCAGCCCGAGTACTGAACGTCCGGCCCACGTCCGGCCGACCCCTTCCCGAAAGGACACCGGTGGCACTGGAGGACCACGCCGACCGCGTGCTCTCGCTCGTCGCGTCGATCCCGTCCGGGCGCGTGCTCGCCTACGGTGACGTCGCCAGGCGGCTGGGCGGCATGGGGCCGCGGACCGTCGGCTCGGTCATGAGCCGGTACGGCTCCGACGTCCCGTGGTGGCGGGTCATCCGCTCGGACGGGCGCCCGCCGCAGGGCCTCGAGGGCGAGGCCGTCGAGCACTGGCGCGCCGAGGGCACGCCGATGGTCCGCGGGCTCGTCGACGGCGGCCGCGCGGACATGGACGCCGCGCGCTGGGACTTCGGCGCGGCTGCGTCGACGGGCGGCGGCGGCAGCCGGTCGCGGGGCGCCCTGCACCACGTCGAGATCTGGGTCGAGGACATCGACGCCGCGGCCCGCGAGTGGGGCTGGCTGCTCGGCCGGCTGGGCTACCACCTCGGCGACGACTGGGGACACGGGCAGGCGTGGGAGCTCGGCTCGCTCTACCTCGTCGTCGAGTCCGGGCCCGACGTCTCGAAGGGCCGCCACGACCGCACCCGTGCGGGGCTGAACCACCTTGCCTTCCATGGTGGTTCGCGCGCCGAGGTGGACGCGGTCGTGGGCGAGTGCGCCGACGCCGGGTGGTCGCTGATGTTCGCCGACCGGCACCCGTACGCCGGCGGACCACAGCACTACGCCGCCTACCTCGAGAGCGGCGAGGGTTTCGAGGTCGAGCTCGTCGCGGACTGACGGGCACCTGGCCCGCGCGGGCGCGGCGGGACCTGCGCCGGATCTCCCGGCGGTCGGTGGAGAGCGCCGAGGCGTCCGTCCTAGGTGCTGCTCGTGCTGCTCGTGGCGCGCGCCGTCCGGCCGTCCGGCGACTCGAGGACGACCTCGACGGTGAGCGGTGCCACCACCGGGACCCACACCGCGTAGCGGCCGGCGCCGCCCGGCCCCTTGACCCTCACGGCGTGCACCTGCCCGTCGGCCGGGAAGAAGGGCAGCCCGACCGGGATGTCGGCCAGGGCGACGTCACCGGTCACCACGGTGACGAGCGGGAACAGCGGCCCGACAGGCGGTCGCCCGACCGGCGGTCGCCCGAGCGGACCCGCCGGCGTCAGGGGCCCCGGCGCTCCCGGCACCACGGGTGGTCGCAGCGGGCCGACCGGGCTCACGGGCCCGACCGGCGGCAGCGGCCGGTCCGGCCGTGGCAGCGGCCCCACCAGTGGGTCGAAGACGGGCCCGACGATGGGACCGAACCGGCGCTTGAGGGCGCGCACGTGCAGCACGATGCCCGCAGACGCCGCGGTCGGCGCGTCCGTCTCGAGCAGGGCGAGGACGCCGGTGGGGCGGGGGACGAGACCCGTGATCGTCACGGTGAACGGTGGGGGAGGCACCCAGCCGGGCACCGTGATGGTGCGCTCGGTCGTGCGGCCGAACGGGTCGACGAGCCGCAGCGTCACGTCGACGGGGTCCGTGGCGACGGGTCGGGTGAACCACACGGCGAGCGGCGAGCGTCCGGCGACCCTGGCCCCGCGCTCGGGGGCTGGGGAGGTCGAGGCCGCTGTGGGTGGCGTCGTCAGGGTGGTCTCGGCGAGCGACTCGAGCGGTGCGGGTACGACGACGTCGGTGGCGCCGGGACCCGTCGTGGCGCCGAAGCGGTGCGACCCGCTCGCGGTGGCGCGCGTCGGGGCGCTCGTCGAGGTGCGGACGACGACACCGCGGTGGTCCGCGCCCCAGACCTCCACGGACGGTGCGTCGAGGTCGGGTGCGCCGGCGGGCGGGACGAGCACCGAGACGACGTCCGAGGCGTCCGACGTCTGGCCGCGAACACCGTCCACGGGCAGCGTGTCGACCGGGCGTGCGACGACTCGGACCAGCCACGGGTCCCAGGCGACAGCGCCGAGGCTGCCCGTCCAGCTCCCCTCGTAGACAGGGGAGCTCGTCACCGGGTCGGTCCCACCCATGGTCGCGCCGACCGACGCGACGGGCGGCCCCATCGACTCGCGGTCCCGCGCGGCCGCCTCGGACCGGGTGGCGAAGACGAGGAACCGGTCGACCGGGATGCGGCTGGCCGAGAACAGGGCGAGCGTCACGGTGCCGTCGTCGTTCGGCGTGGCCCGCGCGAGGGGCGGAGCCGGCCGGCGCAGCCGTGGCGCGATCGCCGCCTGGAGGTGCAGGTGCGCGTCGGCGGTGCCGCTGCCCGGCCACGGTGGCTCGATGCCGGTCAGGGTCTGGGTCGTCACGGTGAACAGGTGGATGTCGGTGGAGCCCTTGGGCAGGCGCACGTCGTGGGACGCGGTCGACGGGTCGACCTCGGCAAGGCGTCGGAAGGCGGCGCGTCGAGCGGTGTCGTCCATCCGGTCGTAGGCGTCCCAGAGGGCCGCGAGGCGCAGACCGGGTGGCGGCGACCCCGAGGACCCGACGGCAACCGGTGGAGGCGTGTAGAGCCCGCCCGCTGCCTTGACGAGCGCGGTCTCCGAGACCTCCCAGACGATCGAGGAGCGCACCGGTGCACCTGCGGGCAACGACCACCGGACGCGGACGTGCGAGCAGCCATGGGCGTCAAGGGTGCTGCCGAGCGGCACGCCCGGTGGCGCGGGCGGGGGCAGCGGCGTCACGGGCACCGGGCTGGCGGCCACGGCGCGCGCGGGGTTGGCGGCACCGGGCACCCACGGCGTCGGCGAGGCTCCGACGTCGAGGTGGCTGCGCAGCCACACCTGCACGCCCCACCGCTGCGTCGGCGTCCAGTCGAGCCAGGGCACCGGCACCTCGAGGGCGTACCGGCGGCCGCCGTCACCCTGCCCCGGACCGGCGAGCACCTCCTCCGTGCCGTCGGAGGACAGGCACACCACCGTGCAGCCCGACGGGACCGGGGTGTCGGTCGGGAAGGAGAGGGCGAAGTCGCGCCGGAAGCAGCCGGCGGGCGTGGCGAGGTCCGGGTCCAGGCCCGCGGGCGGGCCCGACGAGGCGCTCGCCATCGGGTAGAGGAGCGCCGCGCCGACCAGCGTGGCCGGGGTGCGCTCGCTCCAGTCGACGGCGGCCTCGAGGCGCACGGCGGACGGGCACGCGGCGGCGCTGCCGGTGAAGGTGCTGTCGAGGGCCAGGGAGATGACGCGGGGCGCCTGGGGCGCGGGCTCGTCACCGGAGTACGGCACGTCGCGCCACGCCGACCACAGGCCGTGGATGTCGACGAGGGCCGTGGCGTAGCCGACGTCGCGGCCGCCGCTGCCGATCGGGATGTCGGCGGCGCCGTCGACGAAGGCGATCCGGTCGTGTCCCGGCTGCCCCTCGGGGCCGTCCGGGCTCAGGGTCAGCGGGCGGACACCGCCGGAGCCGCGTGGTGGCGCGAGGCTCTCACTCGTCAGCGACGACGCGTCCCAGCGGGCGAGCACGCCGGCCGACACGCGTCCGAAGCTGACGGTGGTCGGCAGCGCGTCCCACGACACCCGGACGCTCTCCCGCCAGGGGTCGTCGGGGTGCTGCGGGCCGACGAGACCGGCACGCTCGGCGGTGAGCGCCGTCGGCGGAGCGGTCACCGTGTGCGGCCCGACGACCGGGGCGTAGGCGGCGACGGTGCCCTTGGTACGCCACGGTGATGGAGTGCGCGAGTAGTCGGCCGTCACCATGAAGTCGAGGCGCTCGGCGATGTCGGGCCAGCCGTCGAAGGGCAGCGTCGTGTCGACCGTGTACGTCGTGCCGAAGCCGGTGGCGAGGTTGAGCAGCGGGTCGGTCTGGGCCGGCAGCGTCAGCAGCGACAGCGGCCGGATGACGGCCGACGTGTCGAGGCTCGACGTGCGCGGGCCGTTGCTCGGCCCGGCCACGGCGCGCGTCTCCTCGAGGGTGCGCTGGGTCCACTCCGGGACGCTCGCCCGGTAGAGCGGCTCGAGCTCGGGCAGCAGCTCGACCTGCACCTCCTTGACGAGGCCGTCGGGGTCCGCGGAGACCCACGGTGGCGCGGCGCGTCCGGACTGGGTCATCGGCGACCACCCGAGCGGCGGGGCACCACGGACGAGCCGGTCCACCGCCGCCTCCCGCGGGGCTTTGAGGTCGTTCACGAACCCCTGGTCGGTCGTGTCGTAGTCCGTTGCGGCCCAAGGCTGCTCGGCCGGGAGCCCGACGACCTCCAGGCGCCGCCAGCCGGGGTCGTTGACGACGTCGACGAGGCTGCGGACGCGCACGGCGGTGACCGACGCGTTGTCGACGCGGGCGAAGGTGGCTCCGGAGCAGCGCAGTCGGACCCTCGTCGGACCGCTGCCCGGCGCCACGACGGCGGCCGCGACGACGTCGGCCAGCGTGCCCTGCAGCCGGTGGAGCGTGACGCGGACCGGCCGGCCCGCGTCGAAGGGCGACACCGACAGCTCGACGACCGCCGCCTCGACGTTCCACGCCGTGATGGGCGCCTCGCCCGCGCCGCCGGGCAGCCCGACGGCGTCGACGTCGGTCAGCGGGTCGTCGGGCACCCGCGCCCACACCGTGAAGGGGCCGCGCGGCACGCCGAGGCGAGGGCTGCACGCCCACCACACGTGCAGGTCGCGGGAGCGTCGCTTCGCCTCCTCGAGCTGGCGACCGGAGGGCAGGACCTTCTCGGCGAGGGGCCAGCCCGACCGGTGCACCTGCTCCACGTGCGCCTCCACGACGCGGCCCCAGTCCAGGCGCATCGCCTCGGCCCGGAAGAGCCGGCTGCTCGCGAGGAGTGCCATCAGTCCTCCACCTCCCAGGGGGCCCGGAGCAGGCCCATCCGCACGCACGTCCGTCGGTCCTCGGCGACGCCCGCGAGCGGGTCGGCGGCCACGACGAGGTCGAGGCGCACCTCCTGGCCCCGCGAGCCGGGGGCGAGCAGGGCGATGGCCCGCGTGTCGCCGGGGCACCGCACGATCCGGGTCACGTTCGCCCGGGGGAGGTCCCCACCGCCGACGGGCGCCGTGCTGGGCTGGAGCGAGAGCCAGTCGCCTCGAACTCCCTTCCACCACTTGTGGGTCGGGTCGCTCGCGTCGATCGGGCCGAAGACGACCTGGGGCATGACGCGGGAGCGCCACAGCGGCTCGCTGCACTCGACGACCAGGGCCACCGGCTGCGGGACGGCGTCGCCGGACCACAGGACCTCGACCGCGGGGAAGGAGGGCACCTCGGGAACCGACAGTCCCGCTGCCTGGTAGGCGGTGTCGACGTCGTCCCCGCTGGGCCGCAGCGGCAGCCCGGAGAGGGCGGCCCCCGTCGGCACGAGGCGCCCGCGGACGGTCGCGGGCGCGACGTAGGAGACGAGGTCGTCGAGCCCGAGGAACCGCGAGGTCGTGAAGCCGATGCGGTGGATGCGGTTGGCGGTGGTGGTCGCCTCGCCCGAGGCGACGGCGTGGACGTCGACGAGGTAGTCGGTGAGCGGCTCGAAGTCGTAGGGGAGGGTCAGGACATCCTGGAGGACCCGCTCGCCGGACACGTCGATGCACCGGGTCCCGTCGCCCCCGGCGGACACGACGTCGCGCACCGCGTCCTCCCACGGCGTCAGCACCCGCAGGCCCGCCGCCGGTGCGAGCAGCGCCTCGGGGTCGAGCGTGATGTCGTAGGGCGAGCCCGGGTCGGTCGAGCCCGGGGCCGGCGGGTGGGCACCGGACGCCGACCGCACGACGGCCTGGAGCGAGCGTCCGTGCGCCTGGTAGAGCGCCGCGACCTTCTGCGTCGCGAAGGCGATCCGCACGGGCTCACGGCAGAAGACGCCGACGTCGTCCATGCCCGGGGCGGTCGCGACGAGCCAGGGCGACAGGACCGTCGGGTACGCCGAGGCGGCGTCGGTGCGGTACCGGAACGACTGGGTCACGGCGGGCTGGACCGTGCCGGTGTCGGTCGGCGCCGGCTGCGCGTCCTGCTTCATCCACGCCGCGGTCCACGTGACGGCGACGGTCCACGTCTGGCCCGGCTCGAGGAGGGCGCGGTCGTCGGGGTCCTGGGTCAGGGCCGTCTGGAGGGCGTCCTGGTCGGCCGAGGATGTCGTGGAGTCCCAGTCCTCGCGCCACGCCTCGGAGCCGACGAGGCCCGTGGCCGCGACGACGTAGAAGGGCTCGTCGAGCCTGGCGGCCACCTCGGGGCGCCAGCCGATGACGACGCTCGCCGTCTCGTCCGGGAGCTTCTCGAGGTCGACGAGCACGAACACGAGTCCGGAGCCGGACGCGGCCCGCACGCGGGCGGCGTAGAGCCCGGCCCGCAGCACCGGGTCGACCCACGGCCCCGACGCGTCGAGCCACGTCGCCGGCAGCGGGTGACCCGCGTCGACGAGGTCGCCGCCGTCGACGGGGCGGTCGAGCAGCACCGACCGGTCGGCCGCCTCGGCACGCAGCACGAGCCCGCCGCCGACTGCTCGCTCCGGCGCGAGCAGCAGGAACGTGGCTCCGCGCAGGCCACCGTCGGGGGAGAACCGGACTGCGTCGCGCAGGTCCTCAGGCACGAACTTCGTTCTGGCCCATGCCTCCTTGACCTCCTCGCGGTCCTCGTCGGTGCCGAGCGGCGCCGGGTCGAGGGAGTCGCGGCGCGGGCTGCGCAGGACCGCACCTCGACAGGCGAGCCCCTCCGCCCCGGCGTCGGGGCTCCAGGCGGTCGTCGCCCGGACTGCCATGACGTCGGCCAGGGGAGTGCCGGCGTCGATGAGGTCCAGCGTCGCGGCGTCGCCGGTGGTCCACGAGGACGCGGACGCGCTGGCGGTCAGCGCGGACCCGGCCGCCAGCTTCGCCGGCAGGCGCCCGTCGGAGCGTCGCACCCGGCCGCCCCGGCACGGGACGGCGTCGGCGAGCACCACGGCGGGATCGGTGCCGTGGAGGAGGTCGACCTCGGGGTCGCCGGTGCGCCACGGCTCGGTGACCGCCATGAGGGCCTGGACCGGCGCCGAGCGCGTCGTGCCAGGAGGGTCGGGCCACGCGACGCCGTCGAGGCGCCAGCCCGGGACGCTCGGGCCGGCCGGCTTGCCGTCGAAGGTCCACAGCACCGGCGCCGCGGGTGCCGCCGGGTGGCACACGGTGCCCCAGCGCTCGGTGACGCTCGTCGTCAGCTGCTCCCCGTAGGGGATGGCGCGGGAGAACGGTGTGGGCAGCCAGTCGAGCAGGGCCAGCGCGGTCGTCGGCACGGCCGTCCCGGCCGGGGCGCCGGTCCACCAGACGCTGGGCGTCCTGCCGGTCGGCGGCGCCGGGATGAGGGCCCCACCGGTGAGGGTGACCGAGGACACGTCGTAGCGCCACCAGCGGTCACCGATGCGGCTCCACGGGTTGGCGGCAGCGCCGTTCTGTCCCAACGGGTTTCCGCCCATGACGCAGTTCGCGGCGACGCGCGGCGGCGTCGAGAACGTCAGCACGGGAACGGCGTCGATCGGCACCACCGGCATCGGCGGTGGGTCGGTGGCGTCGACGTCGACGCCGTCGCCGATCTTGGCGTCGACCGCCCGCTCGGTGGCGGTGCCCTCGACGAGTGCGGGGGAGCGTGAGACCAGGGCCAGCCCGGCCACGAGCGGCTTGGCCCTGGGGTCGTCCTCCGGCTCGGCGCCGATCGTCAGGGACACGCAGCCCTTGACGGAGAAGAAGAACAGGTCGATCTCGCCGCACACCTCGCCGTGCACGTACGGGTCGTCGCGGACGACGCCCCCGATGGTCCGCTTGCCGACCATGACGGTCAGCTCGGCCGAGGCCCCGATGCTGACGACGAAGAGGCGCAGCTCGCCGCGCGCGTAGATCGTGCCGGCGATGAAGAACGGGTCGAAGCCGACGATCGCGTCGAACCCGGCCGCCACCTCGAGGTAGAGGCCGACCGACTTGCTGCCCATGAGGACCGCGCTGATGTGGAACCCCGTCGCGATGGCGAGGCCGCTCGGCGCTGCCGGCAGGCCGTCGACGGGCAGCTGCGCGTGGGAGATCCCGTTGCCGTGGATCATGAGGTAGCCGCTGCCGGTGATGACCTCGAGCACCTCGACGGTGACGCGGTCCTGGTAGTTGCCGAGCTCGACGAGCCACGACTCGACGTCGTTGGTGTCGAAGAACGCGGTGACGGGCACGCGCACCTTGAGGATCTTCTCGATCTGGTACTCCGCGACGATGCCGATCGTGATGGTGCCGCGGCCGAAGTCGAGGTCGAGGACGGCGAGGAACGTCGCGCTCTGGTTGGCGTCCTCGAGCGCCGGGGGCACCTTGAGGACGTCGGCCTTCATGACGAACAGCAGGCGTGGTCCGGGCACCTCGACGATGACGAGGCCCTTGAGGTGGAGGACGTAGCCGCCCTCGAGCGTGCCCACGAGAACGCCTGCAGCGAAAGCGAACCCGCCCTGGTGCAGCTCCCAGCCGGCGCCGTTCATGACGCCGCCCGGCCGGCCCAGCTGGTCGCGCAGCCAGTGGAGAGCAGGTACCTGGCCGGTGCCCTCGATGCGCTTGTGGTTGATGCCGACGCCGACGAGGAAGCCGAAGATGCCGAGGCCGGAGTTCCCGAGCACGAGCGGCACGGGGAACTCGATCTCGGCGCCGAGCAGCACGCCGCTGACCCCACCGGCCTGCCGGAACGTGAAGGTCAGGCTGCCGCGGATCTTGACCGGCACGATCTGCACGTCGAGCGCGCCCGAGAAGCCACCCGGCTCGATGCTCACCTCGCCGCGTCCGGTGATGACGTTCGGGATGTCGATCGACGCGGCGAGCCTGGTGATCTGCAGGTCGAGCGGCGGCCCGTCGACGCGGGCGCGCACCCGGACCGTCTCGATGGTGATGATCCCGAGATCGAGTCCCAGCCCCACCTCGACCTCGAGGTAGGTCGGGTTGTCGCGGCTGACCCGCACGCCCATGATCCGCAGCACGTTGTCGAGCGGCGGCACCGCGTGCATCGACCCCGCGGGGATGTCGAGCGAGTAGCCCCGGCTCGGGTCGAAGACCGGCAGGGGCACGTAGTCGAGCGACCCTCCCGAGCCGGTGCCCCACTGCGACCGCACGCCGATGGCCTTGTACCGCGTCGTCACCGGCATGTTCGGGTCGACCCGCACGAGGGTGAGGTCGAACCAGAACGCCACCTCGACGTCGAGGAGCACGCTCACCGCGGTGCCGCGGTCGCTGACGGTCGTGATGCCGTCGCCGCCGAGGACTCCTTGCGACACGATGACCTCGGCGCCCCGCAGGGTCAGCCGCTTGGTGTGCAGCAGGTCGCCCGCGCCGAGCGCGACCGACCCGAGGGCCACCACGGCCCCGGCGGCCGGGGACAGCTCGGTGGCCGACGACGTCAGCGGCGCGAGGATGCTCAGGGCCCCGAGGATGTTCAGGGTGACCGGGTGCGCCTGCGAGTCGCGCATCTCGGCGAGCCCGTCGAGGTCGCCCTCCTTGGCGCGGAACTCGCCGGTGACGTCCCACGAGCCCTGGTCCTCGGCGATGCGCAGCCGCACGAGGAAGGTGCAGATGCCGTCGCTCGGGTTGGGCCGGTCACCGGCCCGCAGCGGCTCGGCGCCGTGCGCGGCGAGGCGGCGTTCGGTGGCGGTCTCGATGTCGAACTCGCCGTAGACCTCGCAGCGCACGACGGTGCTGCGGACCAGCTCGACCCGGACTCCGAGGAGGTGGAAGCAGTCGGGGCGTGCGGGCTGGTGCGGGGCCGGGTCGTCGTCGTGCGTCGCGGGCGGCGGGTCGCGGTGCAGGTCGGCGGTCACCGTGACGGGCGCCGGTCCGGCCCCCGACGTCGCGGTCGCGTGCCACCACCGGGTCGACGCCGGGTCGCCGCTGCCCTGGGCGGGTCCGTGCCCGTGGGCCGTGCCCGGGGTGACGGCGGTGTACCCGGCCGCCGTGAGGGCCGCGACCATGGCGGCGATGCGGCGCTCGCTGAGCGCCTGGTTGTGGCCCGGCTGCTGCTCGGGCCCCTCGTACGACGCGAACCCGTCGACGGTGAGCGGGGTGGCCGCTCCGACGACCGACCGGCGGGAGGTGGCGTCGGCGATGAACGAGGGACCGGTCGAGGGGTGGGTGCGGTCGGTCGCGGGCGAGGCGCTCAGGTTCGCCGGGTTGACGGCGTAGTCATGGCCCTCGCTCGGGCTCGGATGGTCGAAGAGGAAGTAGGCGTCCAGCTGCTGCTGGGCGGCGCTCGTCGTCGTGGCGGAGACGCTGACCGTGGCGCCCGAGCCCACCTCGATCTCGGCCTCGGTCGCGGCCGGCAGGCTGCCCGAGCTGCCGCCGGTCCAGGACCAGTCGGCGGCCACGCCGCTCGCGAGGGCGACGCGGGCGCTCGTGCCGGTCTGCGACACGATGACGACCCGCGTCGCCTCGTGCGAGGTGTCGGTGACGGTGACCGGCATGCCCGTCGCGCCGGGGGTCACCGGCTCGGTACGACGCCCGACGCTGAAGGTGCGCACGGTCGTGTGCGCCGCGGCGTCGGTGACGGTCACGGTGACCGCGACGGTCCCGGTGTCCGGCGTCGTGACGGGCGTGCGGTCGGTGTTCGCGGGCGTGGCGGTGACGCCGCCCACGACGATCGTCGTCGTCAGGGGCGCGAGGCCACCGTCGGCGTCGACGAACAGGGTCGACTGCTCGGGCAGCATCGCGGTGCCGGTCCCGGGGTCGTCGACGAGCTCCCCGGTGGCCGTGCGGAAGTGGACGCGCACGCTCGGGTTCGTGCCCCGGTTGACCACCTCGGCCTCGAAGACGCCGGTGACGCCCTCGTGCACGCCGATGCCGACCCAGAGGTTGCGCACGCCGGCGCTGACGGCGATGCCCTCCATGCCGTCGGGCGCGACGAAGAGACGCGCCTCCGGCAGGTAGAAGCCCTGCCAGTCGCCCGGCATGGCGCGGGCGCCGGCCGGCACGCCGGGACCCGCGGTGCCGGAGAGGTCGAGGACCGCGGTGCGGAAGGCGAACCCGACGCAGTCGCTCGGGCCGACGAGGGCGTACGGCGGGTCCATCCGGATGAGCTCGTAGATGTGGTCGACCGGCGTGCCCGACGTCGTCGCCGAGAGGATGTCGACGCCGACCGAGCCGCCGCCGAGCTGCTGCACCCGGAAGCGCACGCGCGGCACGACGAACCCGACCTGCGGCTTGGCCGGGTCGGCCCGCAGCTGGCCCTGGGCGTCGAGCAGCGCTCCACGGAGGAACGGCACGTGGAACAGGAACCCCGGCGAGGCGATCCGCAGGCGCCAGCCGCCGTCCCGCGTGCCGCCGGGGCCGTCCTTGTGCAGCGAGAAGTCACCGTCAACGTGCGGGTCGGTGAACTCCACCGGCGTGCCCGTCGACCCCTGGCTCGCGCCGAACCCTCCCGTGCGGGGGTCGAGGGCGAGGGGGCGGGTCAGGTCCTGGTCGAAGGTCCAGACGTCCCACGCCCCGTCGGCGTCGCCCACCTCCGTCGGCCCCGTGACGTCGAGGTCCTCGAGCAGCGGGCGCACCCCGTCGAGCGCCCCGGAGCTCTGGACCGGTTGCGGCAGGTCGTCCCACATCGACATCGCGTCACGTCCCCGAACGGGTGAGCACACAGGGCGATGAAACGGTTCGACGCTACGCCGGTGCAGGGGTGGCCACACCGAAAACGCCAGAAACCGCGCGAGCCCGGCACGGGCGTCGCACCCGGGCCGCCCGGGACGCGGGTCCCGCGGCTGCGCAGCCGGGTCGCCGCGTGTGGCCCGCGCTGTCCGCACGGCGCCGCGCCGGTGTCGGTGCGACGTGATGGAATCCTCCGGTGGTCATCCTCCGTCGCGCTCCGGCCCCGGTCGCCCAGGAGGTGTGCCTCGACGCGTCGCAGCAGGCCGCGCTCGACTCCGGGGCCCGCGTCCTGCGGGTGCTCGGCTCGCCCGGCACCGGCAAGACCACCCTGGCCGTCGAGCTGGTCGCCGACGCCGTCCGGCGTCGCGGCGCCCGCGCCGACCACTGTCTGCTGCTCACCTCGAGCCGGTCGGCGGCGGCCGGGCTGCGCCAGCGGGTCACCGCCCGGCTCGGGGGCACGACGACCGAGCCCCTGGCACGGACGTGGCAGGCGTTCGGCTTCGGGGTCCTGCGCGCCGAGGCGGCGCTGCACGGGGACCCCAGCCCGCGCCTGCTCAACGGCCCCGAGCAGGACGTCATCCTGCGCGACCTCCTCGCCGGGCACGCCTCGGGCGAGGTGCCCGGACCCAACTGGCCGGACGCGCTGCGCGGCGCCCTGACGACGCGCGGCTTCCGCAACGAGCTGCGCGACCTGCTCATGCGCGCCGTCGAGCACGGGCAGGGGCCCGACGACCTGCATCGGCTCGGGGTCGAGCACGACCGCCCCGAGTGGGTGGCGGCCGCGCACGTCCTGCGTGAGTACGACCAGGTCACGTCCTTCAGCCGGCACGGCTCCTACGACCCCGCGTGGGTGCTCACGGCCGTGGCCGAGCTGCTCGAGGACGACCCCGATGCCCTCGACCGGCTGCACGACCGCCTCGCGATGGTCGTCGTCGACGAGGCGCAGGAGGTCACGGCCGCCGCGGCGAGGCTGCTGCGCGTGCTCGCGCCCGGCGGGCCCCGCGTCGTGCTGCTCGGTGACCCCGACGTCGCCGTGCAGACCTTCCGGGGGGCCGACCCGAGGTTCCTCGCGCACGGCTGGGAGGCGCTCGCCGACGCCCGTGGGCGCTCGTCGGCGCCACCGGCCTCGACCGACACCGTCGTGCTCGAGCACGGCCACCGTCTCGGCCCCGTCCTCGACGCCGTGGCCGAGCAGGTGGCGCGGCGCATCGGCGCGCTCGGCGGTGGCGACCAGCGCCGGCACGAGGCCGACGCGTCCCGGGGTGACCAGCGGGTCGCCGTGGCGCTGCTGCGCTCGGCGGCCCAGGAGGCTGCCCACATCGGCAGCGTGCTACGCCGCGCCCATCTCGTCGAGGGCGTGCCGTGGACCGACATGGCCGTCATCGTCCGCGGCTCCGGCCGCGCCGACTCGCTGCGCCGCACCCTGGCCCAGGCCGGGGTCCCGGTGTCCGCCGCGACCGCCGAGACCCCCGTCCGCGACGAGGGCGCGGTGCGGCCGCTGCTCGCGATCCTCGAGGAGTCCCTCGCCGTGGCGCGAGCCGAGGTCGCGGGCGGACGGCACGTCATCGACCCGACCCGCGCCGCCGACCTCGTCCTGTCGCCCCTCGGGGGTTCGGACGCCGTGGCTCTGCGGCGGTTGCGGCGGGTGCTGCGACAGGACGAGCTCGCGTCGGGTGGCGGGCGGTCCAGCGACGAGCTGCTCGCCGACCTCCTGCTCGAGCCGCACCGCGCCAACCTCCTCGGGTCCGTGGGCCGCGCCGCGGCCCGGGTGGCCGACGCCATCGCCTCCGGCGCCACCGCGGCCCGCCTGACGCCCGAGGGCCGGTGGGCGAGCGGCGTCACCGCCGAGACCGTCCTCTGGGCCGTGTGGCAGGGCGCCGGCGTCGCCGAGGCGTGGCGGCGCACCGCGCTCGCGGGTGGCCCATCGGGCGAGCGTGCCGACCGCGACCTCGACGCCGTCCTGGCGCTCTTCGACGCGGCCGCCGCCTACGTCGACCGCCTGCCGACCGCCGGGCCCGACAAGTTCCTCGACCACGTGCTGGGCCAGGACGTCCCCGGTGACACGCTGGCCGCCCGCGGGCAGGCCGGTGGCAGCGTCAGCCTGCTCACGCCCCAGTCCGCCGCCGGGCGGCAGTGGCGCATCGTCGTCGTCGCGGGCGTCCAGGAGGGGGTGTGGCCGGACCTGCGCCTGCGCGGCTCGGTCCTCGGCTCCGAGGACCTCGTGGCGGCCGTCGCCGACCGTCCGCTCGGCTTCCGTGCCGCGCAGGCCCAGGTGCGCTACGACGAGACCCGGCTGTTCCACGTCGCCGTCACCCGGGCCACCGAGCGGCTCCTCGTCACGGCGGTGGGCAACGAGGACGAGCAACCCTCGGTCTACCTCGACCTCGTCGACCCGCCCGAGGGCGAGGGCGTGGCCGCCGAGGTCCGCCCGCACACCGAGGTCGCCCGCACCATGACCCTGTCCGGCCTCGTGGGCGAGCTGCGCCGCGAGGCGGTCCACCCGGACCCGGGCGTCGCCGAACCGGCGCTCGCCGTCCTCGCCGCGGCCGCCCAGGCCGGCGTGCGGGGGGCCGACCCGGCGTCGTGGTGGGCGCTGCGGTCGCTGACCGACGACCGGCCGGTGCGTCGACCCGACGAGCCGGTCCCGGTGTCGCCGTCGAAGGTCACCTACTTCTCCGACTGCGGGCTGCGCTGGTTCCTCGCCTCGGTGGGCGGGGAGGGCACCCAGCTCGGTGCGGCCTCGGTCGGCACCTTCGTCCACGACGTCGTCGCCGAGCTGCCCGATGCCTCCCTCGCAGAGCTGCGCGCCGAGGTCGACGCACGCTGGGGGCGGCTGGGACTCCGTCCCGGGTGGACCACCGAGCGCACCCGCCGGGAGGCGCACGACATGGTGGCCCGCTTCGTCTCCTACCGCGACGCCGCCGAGGGCACGTGGGAGCGCGTCGGCATCGAGAAGGACTTCAGGGTGAAGGTCGGCCGCGCGCTGCTCGGCGGCCGCGTCGACCGCATCGAGCGCGCCGCGTCGGGCGGCATCCGCATCGTCGACCTCAAGACGGGCTCCTCGAAGCCGTCCCGCGCCGAGCTCGCCGCGCACGGGCAGCTCGGCGCCTACCAGGTCGCCGTGCAGGAGAAGGGGTTTCCCGAGCTCGGGTCGCAGAGCGCCGGTGCCGCCCTCGTCTTCATCGGCAAGGCGGGCCTGTCCGGCCTCAAGCCGAGCGTCCTCGACCAGCCGGCCCTCGACGCCAGCCCCGACCCGGCCTGGGCCCGCGCCCTCGTCGAGTCGACGGCCGAGGGGATGGGCGCCGCGGAGTTCGTCGCCGCCCAGGGCACGGCGTGCGAGACGTGCCCGGTCCGCTCCTCGTGCCCGGTCCAGCCGGAGGGAGACGCCCTGTGAGCACGTCGACGATGGACGCCGTGACAGCGGGCACGGCACCGGTGTCGCCGCCTGCGGCCGGCTCCGCACCCCGCCACTCGGCCCTCGACATCGCCCGCGCCCTCGGCATGCCACCGCCGACCGCCGAGCAGGCCTCGGTCATCGAGGCCGGGCCGCGACCGCTCCTCGTCGTCGCCGGCGCCGGGTCGGGCAAGACCGAGACGATGGCGGCCCGCGTCGTCTGGCTCGTCGCCAACGGCCTCGTCGCCCCCGACCAGGTGCTCGGCCTCACCTTCACCCGCAAGGCCGCCGCCGAGCTGAGCCAGCGCATCGGCAAGCGCCTGCGCGGGCTCGTGCGCGCCGGCCTCTGGGAGCCGCCCGCCGACGACGGCACCGGGGCCGAGGTGCTCGGCGGCACGCCGACGGTCTCGACCTACCACGCCTACGCCGGTCGGCTCGTGCGCGAGCACGCCCTCCGCGTCGGCATCGAGCCGGAGTACCGGGTCCTCACCGAGGCCGGGGCCTGGCAGCTCGCGGCCGAGGCCGTCTCGCGCTGGGACGGGCCGATGGAGGAGGTCGTCAAGAGCGAGTCGACCGTCATCTCCTCGGTCATGGCGCTCGCCGGCGAGATGGCCGAGCACGTCCGCACGCCGGCCGAGGTCATCGAGCACCTCGATGCCGTCATCGCGCGCCTCGAGGGCCTGCCCGACGGCGAGGGCCGCGGCAGCACCACTCCGGCCCGTGACGCCCTCGCCGTGCTGCGCGAGCGGCGCGCCGTCCTGCCGATCGTCCAGTCCTTCCTCGACCTCAAGCGAGAGCGGGAGTCGCTCGACTTCGCCGACCAGATGGCCGTCGCGGCACGGCTCGCCGGGTCGGTCCCGGCTGTCGGCGCCACCGAGCGGGAGCGGTTCCGGGCCGTGCTCCTCGACGAGTTCCAGGACACCTCCGAGGCCCAGCTGGTACTGCTGCGTGCGCTCTTCCACCACGAGGCCGTCGCCCTGACCGCCGTCGGCGACCCGAACCAGTCCATCTACGGCTGGCGCGGCGCGTCCGCGACGACGCTGCTGCGCTTCCCCGTCGAGTTCGCCGACGCGTCGGGGCCGGCCGCCGTGCTGCCGCTGTCGACGAGCTGGCGCAACGACGCGGCCATCCTCGAGGCCGCCAACGTCACGGCACGCCCGCTCGCCACCGAGCACGTGCAACCCCTGCGAGCCCGTCCCGACGCCGGCCGCGGCGCCATCACCGTGGCGCGCCTCGACACCGCGGCAGCCGAGGCCGACCACGTGGCGGCGTGGATCGCGAGCCGGTGGACGAGCCCGTCCGGTCGGCGCACCGGACGCTCGGCAGCGGTGCTCTGCCGCCGCCGGTCCAGCTTCCCGCTCGTCCTCGAGGCGCTGCGCCGGCAGAACCTGCCGGTCGAGGTCGTGGGGCTCGGCGGCCTGCTCGTGACACCCGAGGTCAGCGACCTCGTCGCGGCGCTGTGGGTGGTCCAGGACCCGACGCGCGGTGACATGCTCATGCGCCTGCTCACCGGCCCGGTCGTGCGCCTCGGCGCGGCCGACCTCGCCGGCCTGTGGTCGTGGGCCCGCGAGCTGCACGCGCGGCCCTGGCGGGTCGGCGCGGCGCCGACGACCCAGGCCGCGCTGCCGATCGGCGACCTCCCGGCCGCAGCGACGGCCGAGGGCGTCGGCATCGGCCCTGCAGCGTCGGAGACCGCCGACGGCGCTGACTCCGACCGCCGCGGTTCCGACCTCGCGGCCGACAGCGCCGACACCGCCACGCTCGTCGAGGCCCTCGACGAGCTGCCTCGGCCCGGCTGGACCGGCCGCGACGGCGCCCGCATCGGTGACGAGGCGCTGCGCCGCCTCCACGACCTCGCCGACGTCGTCCGCCGTCTGCGACGCCTCACCGCGCTCCCGCTCGTCGACCTCGTCGCGGAGGCCGAGGTCGCCATCGGCCTCGACGTCGAGGTGCTCGCGCGCGCCGAGCACACCGCGTCCACGGCTCGCGTCCACCTCGACGCCTTCGCGGACGTCGCCGCCCGGTACGCCACCAGCTCGGACCGCCCGACGTTGTCGGGCTTCCTGTCCTGGCTCGACGCGGCGCGCGACCAGGAGCGGGGTCTCGACGCCGGTCACGTCGAGACCGATGCCGACGCCGTCCAGGTGCTCACCGTGCACGCGGCCAAGGGCCTCGAGTGGGACGTCGTGGCCGTCCCCTCGCTCGTCGAGGGTGTCTTCCCGGCGCACTCGGCCACGTCGGTGTCCCTCGTCGACAACGCCGACCCCGTCGAGTACGCGTGCGCGGGCGAACCCAAGGACAAGGGGTGGCTCGTCGGCCTCGACTCCGTGCCCTACGACCTGCGCGGCGACCGCGACGGCCTGCCGGTCCTCGACTGGCGCACCGCGCCGGACCGCAAGGCGCTCGGCGCCGCCATCGAGGCGTTCGTCCTCGAGGGTGGTCGGCACGCCGTGGCCGAGGAGCGCCGCCTCGCCTACGTGGCCCTGACCCGCGCCCGCTCGGAGATGCTGCTGTCCTGCCACGTCTGGGGTGCGACGAAGAAGACGCTCTCGGTTCCCTCGCGCTTCCTCACCGAGGTGTGCGAGGCGATGCCGGCCGAGGTCACCCGCAGCCACTGGGAGCGCGCCCCCGAGCCGCTCCTCGACGACGAGGGCAGGGCCACGCCGCCGACCAACCCGCACCTCGCTGTCCCCGTCTCCGCCACCTGGCCGCACGACCCGATGGGCGACCGGCGAGCAGCCCTCGACGCTGCGGCGTCCCGCCTCGCGTCGGTCATCGAGGCGGGAGTGCCTGTGCCACAGGGAGACCCGCGGCTCGGTGACCTCCGGCTGCTGCTCGCCGAGCGGGACGCACGTCGGGCCCGCGGCCAGGATCCCGTCGTCGACGTCCCCCGGCACCTGTCGGCCTCGGCGGTCGTGTTGCTGGCCCGCGACGTCGAGGCCTTCGCCATGACGCTGCGCCGACCGATGCCGCAGCCCCCTGCCGTCGCGGCGCGGCAGGGCACGGCGTTCCACGCCTGGGTCGAGGAGCACTACTCGCGTGCCGCGATCGTCGACCTGTTCGACCTTCCCGGCAGCGCCGACGAGGGAGCGGCCGACGACGCCGACCTCGAGGCCATGAAGGAGCACTTCCTCGCCGGCGAGTGGGCCGGGCGCGTGCCCGAGGAGGTCGAGCTGTCCATCGAGACCGTCCTCGACGGCATCGCCGTCCGCGGTCGCGTCGACGCGGTGTTCCGGCGAGCCGACGGTGGCTGGACCGTCGTGGACTGGAAGACCGGTGCGCGGCCCAGCGGCCGCGACGCGGCCGTGCGGGCCCTGCAGCTCGGCGCGTACGCCCTCGCCTTCGCCCGACTGCGCGGCGTGCCGCCCGAGCAGGTCGACGCCGCCTTCTACTACGCGGCGGAGGGCGTCACCGTCAGACCCGACCTGCCGCGCGAGCAGGAGCTGCTCGACCTGCTGCGGACGCTGCCGGACTGAGCCGGTTCAGCCGCCCCGGCCCACGTCGGTCGACGGCTCCGGCAGCGCCTCGACCTCGTCGATCTCGAACGCCGACGAGTCCGTGGCGTCGAGGTAGGGCACGGGCTCCGGTCGGACGCCGCCCGCCCGTTGCGGCGCGTCGGCACCCTCCGGCGCGTCGGCACCCTCCGGCGCGTCGGCGCCCTCCGGCGCGCGAGGGTCGTCCTGCAGACCCGTACCGGCCTGCGGGGTCCCGGGGTGGCCGTCGACCGGCGGCGCGTGCACGGCCGGGTCGATGAGGACCGTCTCCGCCTGGCGGTGCGACGACCGCTGAGGGGTCGCCCCATCGGGCTCGGTGGTGCCGGTGCCCGCCGGGGCGCCGGAGGCAGGTTCGGGGTCGTCGCGCAGCAACGCGGCCATCGGCACGGCCTGGGTCTCGGCGAGCATCGGGAACGGCACGTCGGCCGTCGGGACGTCGTGGCCCGGCCGCGGCTGCTCGGGTTCGTCGGGGTCCAGGCCGTCAGTGCCCTCGTCCGGGTGGGCGGTGCGCGTCCGTTCGCTGCGGACGGCGTCCTCGCGCGCGTACTCGGCGTCGAGGTCCTCCGTGCGCTCGTCCAGCTCGCGCAGGAGGGCCGCCGTGCGCTCGACGGCTCGGGTGCGTCCCTCCGCGGACGCCTGCAGGAGCGTCGAGAGGACGGCCATCTCCGCGGCGAGCCGGGCCCGGCGCACGAGATGGCCGTCGGGCCGCTCGACGCGAGAGCGGGCATAGGCGCCGAGGACGGCGTCGAAGGTGTCGGGGTCGAGCGTGGCGACGAGGTCGGCGAAGTCGTCGGCGGGGTCCCCGACCCGCGACTCCTCCCACGCGAGGAGGCCGACGACGCGACCGCTGGACGCGTCGTCCTCGTCGTCGAAGGTGGCCAGCACGTTGGGGCCGACGAACGTGCCGTGGACGGCAGTGGGGGCGAACCGCCACAGGGAGACGTCCTCGAGCAGGCCCTCCCACCGCGTCAGCAGGCCGGTCGGCACGTGTCCAGTGGCGGCAGCCCGGTCGAGGTCGGACAGCCGCCGGCGCCGATGCGTCTCGGCGTCGTAGGTCGGTCGCCCCGCCTCCTCGTACAGCAGGTGCTCGAGGTTGTGGACGTGGGCGAGGGCGCGACCGACGGCCTCGGCGAGCGGACCGGGAGGCAGGGCCGCGAAGTCGAGCGGCCGCCCCTCGACACGCGGGTAGACGGCGGCACGTCCTTCGGCGACGGGCGCATGGCCCTGGTAGGCCGGCACGGCCAGGTCGAGGCGCCTGGCGAGCAGGGCCGAGAGCCCGACGACGTCGTCGAGCTGGGCGCCGGCGGCCGGCGTGCGCGGCACCTTGACGACCCACTCGCGGTCCTGGCGGTCGCGCACGTGGGCGACCTCGAAGCGGTCGTCGGTGCGAGCGGCGACACCCCTGACCGACACCGGGTCCAGGCCCGGGACGGCCGAGCTCGCCAGGGCGGCGAGGAACAGGGGGCTGCGCGTCACGCGTCCACGGTAGGCCGCGCGCCCGCCGGATCGTGGGAGGTGGGCGGGACGGGCCGGGTCGTGCCGCCCGTACCGCCGTGCCGCCGTACCGCCGTGCCGCCGCACGGCCGCACCGCCGCCCGCGGGTCCCGTGGGGCGCACCCTAGGGTGGAGGCGTGAGCGAGGTCGACGACATCCTGCGCGATCTCGCGCTGTCACGGGGGACGCTCGACCGTGTCGCCCACGAGCGGCAGCGTCCGGACGCCGTCGCGACCCTGCTCGAGGACCCGCGCACGCGGGTCGTCGAGGTCAGGGGAGACCGGCTGCACGTCGTCGAGGACGGCAGCGGTGCGCTCGCCCTGTCGGTGCGCGCGCCCGAGGACGCCGACGCCGGCCGGCTCGTCCTGCACCTGGGACGCGACACCGACGGCGCGGCACACGTCGCCGTCGTCGCGACGGCGGAGCCCGACACCGACGCCGCGGCGGGCGCCGACGGGTGGCTGACGCTGCGGCAGGCCGGGGAGGCGATGGCCGCGCGCGACGCCGGGGTGTTCACCACGGCGCTCGCCCTGGCCCACTGGCACGCCGCTCACCGGTTCTGCCCCCGGTGCGGTGCCCCGACCGAGGCGGTCCAGGCCGGCTGGGTGCGCCGGTGCACTGCGGAGGGCAGTGAGCACTACCCGCGCACCGACCCCGCCGTCATCATGTCCGTCGTCGACCCGGAGGACCGGCTGCTGCTCGGACGCGGGGCGCAGTGGCCCGAGGGCCGGTTCTCGGTGCTGGCCGGCTTCGTCGAGCCGGGGGAGTCCTTCGAGGCCGCGGTCGCACGCGAGGTGCGCGAGGAGGTCGGCATCGCGATCGATGCCGCCCGCTACCTCGGCAACCAGCCCTGGCCGTTCCCGTCCTCGGTGATGATCGGCTTCGCTGCCTCGACGACCGACACCGAGCTCGTGCCCGACCCTGCCGAGATCGCCGAGGCCCGCTGGGTGACGCGGCAGGAGTACCGCGACCTGCTGGCCGGCGGGACGATCCGGACCCCGAGCGGCATCTCCATCGCCAAGCGGATCATCGAGCGGTGGCTCGGTGCCACCGTGGAGTCGGTCACCGGCGGCGCGACACCGCGCTGGTGAGCCGGTGACCCGCCAAGAGGTCCTCGCCGACGCGCCGGGACGCGTCAGACCGCGAGGCGCGACTTGACCTCGGCGAGCGAGGGGTTCGTCGCGGCGGTGCCGTCCGGGAAGACGACGGTCGGCACGGTCCGGTTGCCGGCGTTGACCTGTTCGACGAAGTCGACGTGCTCGGGGTTGGCCTCGAGGTCGATCTCGGTGAACGGCACGCCCTCGCGCGTCAGCTGACCCTTGAGCCGCGTGCAGTAGCCGCACCACGTCGTGGTGAACATCGTGATCGAGCCCTCGTCCGGGGTCACCTTGGGCATGCTGTTCCTTCATCCTTCGTCTGCGTCCGTGGCCGGACGCGGTCTCGTGCCGGCTGGGGACGGCCCGTCGCACGTGTCGTCCCTCGGTGCAAGGATGACTCCATGGCCTCGCGCGGTGCAAAACGACCTCCCAAGATGGACGGCGAGGCCTACGAGACCGAGCTGCGGCGGCTGCAGGTCGAGCTCGTCGCGTTCCAGGAGTGGGTGCGGGCCACCGGGCAGCGCGTCGTCGTCGTCTTCGAGGGCCGCGACGCCGCCGGCAAGGGCTCGGCGATCAAGCGGATCACCGAGTACCTCAACCCGCGCGTGGCCCGCATCGCCGCGCTGCCCGCGCCCACCGACCGCGAGCGCAGCCAGTGGTACTTCCAGCGCTACATCGCCCACCTGCCGGCGGCCGGCGAGATCGTCCTGTTCGACCGATCCTGGTACAACCGGGCCGGTGTCGAGCACGTCATGGGCTTCTGCTCCGACGAGCAGTACCACCGCTTCCTCGCCCAGGCCCCCGTGTTCGAGCGGATGCTCGTCGAGGACGGTGTCGTCCTGCGCAAGTACTGGTTCAGCGTCTCCGACGTCGAGCAGGAGCGTCGGTTCCGCTCCCGCGCCAAGGACCCGATGCGGCAGTGGAAGCTCTCCCCGATGGACCTCGAGTCCATCACCCGGTGGGAGGACTACTCGGAGGCCAAGGACCGCATGATGGCCGCGACGAGCACCGACTGGGCGCCGTGGCACGTCGTCGAGTCGGACGACAAGCGGCGTTCGCGGGTCAACGTCATGCACCACCTGCTCACCTCGATCCCGCACGAGCCGATGACCCCCGAGGTGCCCCCCGTGCCCGACCGTCCGGCCCCGCGGGGGTACGAGCGGCCGCCCCAGAGCGAGCAGAACTACGTGCCCGACCACGCCGCGGACGTCCTCGCGGCGGCCGACCAGCGCTCGAAGGGTGATCGGTCCTGAGCCACGCACGCCCCGCAGGCCCTGATGCCCCCACGACCTCCGCAGGTCGCGCACCGTCCGCCGACGACGTCCTCGCCGGCCTCGACCCCGAGCAGCGGGAGGTCGCGGTCGCGCCACCCGGGCCGCTCTGCATCCTCGCGGGCGCCGGTACCGGCAAGACGCGCGCCATCACGCACCGCATCGCCTACGCCGTGCACTCCGGTGCCCAGCAGCCCCAGCGGGTCCTCGCCCTCACCTTCACGGCGCGCGCCGCGGGGGAGATGCGCACTCGACTCCGCGGGCTCGGTGTCGCCGGCGTCCAGGCGCGCACGTTCCACGCAGCCGCGCTGCGCCAGCTGCACTACTTCTGGCCGCAGGCCATCGGCGGGGCGGCGCCGGAGGTCATGAGCCACAAGGCGCCGGCCGTCGCCGAGGCGGCCTCCCGGCTGCGCATGCAGTTCGACCGCACGACGATCCGCGACCTCGCGGCCGAGGTCGAGTGGGCCAAGGTCAACCTCCTCACCCCGCAGTCCTACGCCACGCGGGCGCGCGAGGCGCGCCGCGAACCGCCGGGCGTGGACCACACGGCGATGGCCCGCCTCTTCGAGGCCTACGAGGACGTCAAGCAGCGGCGCGGCGTCATCGACTTCGAGGACGTCCTGCTGCTCACCGTCGGCATCCTCGACGAGCGCGAGGACATCGCGCGCGCCGTCCGCTCCCAGTACCGGCAGTTCGTCGTCGACGAGTACCAGGACGTCAACGACCTGCAGCAGCGACTCCTCGACCTGTGGCTCGGCGAGCGCGACGACCTCACCGTCGTCGGCGACCCCGCGCAGACCATCTACTCCTTCACCGGCGCGAGCCCCCGCCACCTCGTCGGCTTTCCCAGGCGCTTCCGTGGCGCGCACGTCGTCCGCCTCGTCCGCAACTACCGGTCCTCGCCCCAGATCGTCGCCCTCGCCAACACCGTCGTCGGCTCCGGCACGCAGGCGGCGCGCGAGGGCGCGGTGCGGCTGCAGGCGCAGGGGCGCAACGGCCCCGCCCCCGAGCTCGTGTCCTACGCCGACGACCCCGCCGAGGCAGCCGGAGTCGCCGCGCGGGTCCGCGCGCTCGTCGACGACGGGCACGCGCCGGCCGAGATCGCGGTGCTGTTCCGCACCAACGCCCAGTCGGAGGCCTTCGAGTCGGCCCTCACCGATGTCGGCGTGCCGTACCTCGTCCGAGGCGGCGAGCGGTTCTTCGCCCGCAAGGAGGTGCGCGACGCCATCCTGCTGCTGCGGGGAGCCGCCCGCGGCGACGAGGGCGAGAAGTCGCTCGGCAGCCTGACGCGTGACGTCATCACCGGTGCGGGCTGGTCGCCCGAGCCGCCGGCCGGCGGGGGAGCGACGCGCGAGCGCTGGGAGTCGCTGAGCGCCCTCGCGACCCTGGCCGACGAGCTCGCCGCCGCAGCTCCCGAGGCGCGACTGCCCGAGCTGGTCGCCGAGCTGGACCGGCGGGCCGCCGAGCAGCACGCGCCCGCCGTGCAGGGTGTCACCCTGGCCAGCCTGCACGCCGCCAAGGGCCTGGAGTGGGACACCGTGTTCCTCGTCGGGGCCTCCGACGGCCTCATCCCCATCTCGATGGCCGAGGGGCCCGACGCCGTCGAGGAGGAGCGGCGCCTTCTCTACGTCGGGCTGACGCGGGCCCGGCGTCGGTTGCACATCTCCTGGTCCTCGGCACGCACCCCGGGCGCCCGAGCGACCCGACGCGTCTCGCGCTTCCTCGCGCCGGCTGCCGACATCCTCGGTGCCGGCGCCCGTGCGGAGGCGAGGAGCGGCGGGTCGCGGCGCAGCGCCCCGAAGCAGGCGCGTCTGGCGTTCTGCCGCGGCTGCGGCACCGAGCTGACGACCGCGGCCCAGCGCAAGACGGGCCGCTGCGACGCGTGCCCTCCGACCTACGACGAGGCCACCTTCGAGCGGCTGCGCACGTGGCGGCTCGCCGTCGCGCGAGCCGCGAGCGTGCCCGCCTACGTGGTGTTCACCGACGCGACCCTGACCGCGATCGCCGAGGAGGCGCCCTCGGACGAGGCGGGACTCGCCGGAATCAGCGGCGTCGGGGCTCGCAAGATCGAGCAGTACGGCGCCGACGTCCTCGCCGTCCTGAAGGGCGCAGATGTCGAAGAGCTTCTTGAAAGGCGTTCTGCCGCAAAGGAATCGCCAGATCCTTGAGATTGCCTGAAAAAACTTCCGAAATCTTCGATAAATCAGTTGTTCGGTCGCTCGGGGCCCGCGTACCCTTGACGACGTCAAGCCCGACGGCCCAGGTGGCCGGTCGGCGACCGCGAGCCACAGTGAGGAGGGTTGACCTGATGGACATCACCACGATGACGACGAACGCAGTGTCCTGCGTTCTTTCCGTGCGTCTGCGTCCGGTCGGCCAGATCCTCATGGCGGACAACCGTGCTCAGGGCGAGGGGACCACTGTGTCCTTCGCCGCCCGTCAGGGCCGCGGTGTCGCCGGTGCCGGCTCCCTCGTCGAGGGACTCGTCCCGGCCGCCGCCCGCACGTTCGACCCGGACTACAAGACCATCGATGTCGCTCGCTCCCGCTCTGGGAGGCCACCGGTCTAGACACAGACCGAGCCTCACCTCCAGGCCGCGAACCCGACATCACCGGGTTCGCGGCCTTTGTCGTTTCTCACAGCCGTATGCCGCTCCACCCGACCACAGCCACACGGTCAGCCATCACCAGCAGCACCCACAGGTGCCAGACAGATCAGGGAACCCACATGACTCCCCGGATGCCGAGCAGCAGGACCGAGAGCCGCACCACGGGTGCCGGCCTTCGGGCCAGGACAGAGACGAGTGAGACGCAACGGTCGACGACGACCGTGCAGGAGACGGAGGTGAGAACGATGCAGCTGAGCGAGATGCTCGACCTCGGCACCGAGGCGCAGCAGGTCGGGGAGACCATCCCCTGCCGCGACTACGACGCCGAGCTCTGGTTCGCCGAGCGACCCGAGGACGTCGAGTTCGCCAAGACCCTCTGCGGGCTCTGCCCGGCGCGGGTCCAGTGCCTCGCCGGTGCCCTCGAGCGCCAGGAGCCGTGGGGTGTCTGGGGCGGGCAGCTGCTCGTCCAGGGCGCCGTCGTCGCGAGGAAGCGACCCCGCGGCCGTCCGCGCAAGCACCCCGTGGCCGCCTGAGCTCCGTTGTGACGCACCGCGATCCACATGGCCAGCCGGACCACCGACCACGACACGACCACCCACTTTCTTCCCAGACGAGGAGACCGTCATGAACCAGCTCGAGATGCTGGCTCGCGACCGGATCAACCAGCGCAGTCAGCGCTCGGAGCGCAGCGGCATCCGTCGCAGCGCCCGGCTGATCGCGCAGGAGATCCGCGCCAGTCGACGCCACCACGAGAAGTGACGCTGGTCCCGCAGGAGCAGGACGTCACGAGCAGTACCCCACAACCGAACCGAGTGAGCGAGCCGCGGGTGACGCGAACGTCACCCGCGGTTTCGCGTCCCCGGCCGGTGACCGTCGGGACCTCGGCGCCGTCGCCGGTGTGAGGTCCTGTTCTGGGCGTGGTGCCCACACGACACGCGCCAGCGGCGGATACTCGAAGTGAGGAGAAGGGAGACCCCCATGGCCACCTCGAGCACCGACGCCGCGCAGAACACGGCGGCCACACCCAGCACCGACCCCGACCCGGCAGAAGCCGCCCTCGTGTGCGGCTCGTGCGGACGGGTCGCCTCCGGCCCCTCCCGTGCCGCCGCCCTCCTGTCATGGGGCCGGGGCACCGAACGCGGCCGTACGACGTGGACGTGCGAGGCCTGCAGCCGCGAGCACCTCCGCTCGATCGAGAGCAAGCTCGACCCCGCCTGGTGGTGATGCCGCGCGCCGGGACCGCGACGCAGCCGGTGCCCGCCTAAGCGTCCGCGTCGTCGATCGGCGGCAGGTCGGCGCCGGGCAGCAGCTCGTCGACGGCCTCGCGCCCGCGGACGGTGCCCCCGAGCTGCGAGAGCACGCCGATGCCGCCGCCCCAGACGCGGTGGATGAGCAGGTACTCCCGGGGCAGGTTGAGCTTGAAGGCCACCGCGTAGTTCGGCTGGCGAGGGTCGTTGATGTGGGCGAAGACGCCCCGCAGCCACTCCCGGCTGAAGGTGAACTCGTCGGTGCGGAACGGTGCCATGAAAGGCTCGAGGTAGTCGAGCAGCCGCTCGGGGTCGATGTCGATGCCCGAACGGACGAAGCCGAGCCGGCGCAGGCCCTCGAGCACCTCCTCGGCGCTGCCGCGCAGACCGGTCGTGAGCAGCGGGCCGATCTCGGGCGGCATGCCCCCGGGCAGCCGGTTGACGGCACCGAAGTCGATGACGCCGAGGCGCCCGTCGGGCGTGATGCGGAAGTTCCCCGGGTGCGGGTCGGCATGGAGCAGTCCCGCCCGGGCCGGTCCGGCGAGGAGGAACTCGAGGTAGAGCTGCGACGCGGCGTCGCGCTGCTCCCGCGTGCCGGAGTCGATGATCCGCGACAGCGGCAGCCCCTCGAGCCACTCGGAGACGATGACGTGCTCGGCGCCCTCGACGACGTCGGGCACCGCGAACTCGGGGTCGTCCCGGAAGGCCGCCGCGAACGCCTGCTGGGACCGGGCTTCGAGGCGGTAGTCCAGCTCCTCGGCCATCCGCTCGCGCAGCTCGTCGAGGATCGGTCCGAGCTCGATCCCCGGCACCCACCCCGCCGCCACCCGCGCCACCCGCGAGATCTGGCGCAGGTCGCTCATGAGGGCCGCGCCCGCGCCGGGGTACTGGATCTTGACCGCCACCTCGCGGCCGTCGCTCCAGACCGCCCGGTGCACCTGGCCGATGGACGCCGACGCCACGGGGTGGTCGTCGAAGGAGACGAACCGGCTGCGCCAGCGTGGGCCGAGGCTGGTGCGCATCACGCCGTGGACAGAGCTCGTCGGCATCGGTGGGGCGCTGTCCTGCAGCTTGGTCAGCATGGCGCGGTAGGGGCCCGAGAGGTCTTCGGGCAGGGCCGCCTCGAAGATCGACATCGCCTGGCCGAACTTCATCGCGCCACCCTTGAGCTCGCCGAGCACCTGGAACAGCTGCTGGGCGGTGCGGGCCTGCAGCTCGGCGGTGACGACCTCTGCGGGGCGGCCCCCGAGACGCTTGCCCAGGCCGAGTGCGGTGCGGCCGGCGAAGCCGAGGGGCACCGAGGCGAGCTTGGCCGAGCGCACGACGGCCTTGCGCGGCAGGTCGGTCACCGGGCACACCCTCCTTCGACGCGTCCTCCGGCACGGCTGGGCCCGTCGGTCGGCAGGCCCTGCCCCGACTCTAGATGTTTCGGTCTCGCGGCACGGACGGACGCCTGGGCCCCAGCCCTCAGGCCGAGCACCGGTCCGTCGGGGTCCGCGCCTGCGGGTGGGCCGTGCACAGCGGGTGCGGGCTCCAGCGTCGGTGGTCCATCCGCGGCCAGGGCACGGCGACCTCGACGGAGACGCCGCCGGGCAGGGCGTCCCCTCGCACGACGCGTCCGGCGAGCAGGGTCACCGCACCCGCGACGAGCTGGGACAGTCCGGGTGCGAGGGGCTCGCGCCAGGGCGACCGGCCGGTGACCGTGGTGCCCGCCGGCGCCGCGTCGTCGTGCCGCATCGCCTGGGTGAGGACCGTGGGCCAGGCGTCGTCGCGGTCGGTGCGGTGCCGTTCGAGGCACCACAGGCACGGCCCGGACCCGTCGGCCGGAACGAGCGGACCCACCGTCGCGCACGGGCCCGCATCGCTGACCGGCAGGTGCGCCACGCCGTGCGCCAGCCACACGTCGCCGCGACGGGGGTCGACGAGAGGCGCGCCGACGAGGACGACGAGCGCGGGCGCGTCGCGGGCGGGCTCGGCGAGGGCCAGGTCGACGTCGGACCGGTCGCTGACGACGAGGCCGGCCCCGGCGTCGCGCAACGCGGCCGCGACGTCGGAGGCCAGCGACGTGTCCCCGTCCACGAGGACCCTCCGCCGGGCCGTCGGCTGCCGCAGGGCGGGACGGCCCGGCCGGCGCACGGACGCGGGCGACCCGGACGCGGCGGAGGCCTCGACGAGCACGCCGAGCGACGCCGCGAGCGCGAGCACGTCACGCCAGCGGCGGCGGGCCACCCCGGCGCCGGCCGCCACGGCGTAGGTCTGGTCGCTCGTCAGCGACCCGTCGAGACCGGCGAGGAGGCTCGCCTCGGCCGGTGTGACGCCCTCGACGACGGGTGCCCCCGGCAGGAGGCCGAACTGGATCTCGCCGGGACGCCGCACGTACGGCCGCAGCCAGGCGGGCAGGCGAGGACGGTCGGGGACCGGGAACGAGGACATCGGGCCTCCAGGCGGGTCGAGCGGCGACGCCGGTCCTCGGCGGGCGAGGTCCGGACCCGCTCAGGCTGGCAGGCCGCGAGCGGGCCACGAGCGGGTCGTCCACAGGCCCGGGCCCGCCTTCCCGGCCGGCAGGCTCGGCAGGCACGAGGCACGGCACGCACGAGGCTCGGCACGCACGATGCTCGGCACGCACGAGGGGCGGGACCCGTCGGGTCCCGCCCCTCGTCACACGGCGTCAGCGACGCCGTCGCGACCTGGTCAGGCCTTGCCCAGAATGCGGTTGAGGTTCGTGCCACACACGGGGCACTGTCCCTTGGCCATGCGGCGACCGTTGTCGGACACGACAACCTTGCCCTCGGCCTCGCGCTTCTCCTTGCACTTCACGCAGTAGAACTCGCCCTTGTAGGTCTCGTCAGCCATTGGTGTCTCCTTGTAGCTGGCGCCCATCCGACGGGCGCCTCGACTCCTGCAACCCTAGAGCACGCTGAGCACGAAATCATGCTCATCCCCCGCTGGGCGCGCGCGTCGGCGATGCGGTACAGCCCCCTGCTCCAGCGCGTCCGCGCCGTGCTGCGGGCGGCTGTCGGTGTGCTGGCCTAGCCTGCCCCTATGGCAGTGGCGTCCCGCGAGGTGGTGCACACGGTGGTCGACGGTGTCGCCGTCGAGGTCCGCCGCAGCCCGCGTCGCCGTCGCACCGTCTCGGCCTACCGGCAGGAAGGACGCCTCGTCGTCCTCGTCCCGGCCCGGATGAGCCGGGCGGAGGAGGGGGAGTGGGTGCGCACGATGGTGGCGCGCGTCGCCGCGTCGGAACGGCGCCGGCAGCGCAGCGACACCGACCTCGAGCGTCGGGCCCTCGAGCTGTCCCGCGACCACCTCGGCGGCCGCGCGGTGCCCTCGAGCGTGCGCTGGGTCGGCAACCAGGCGTCTCGCTGGGGCTCGTGCACACCTGCCGACGGCACGATCCGCCTGTCCGACAAGCTGCACGGCATGCCGTCCTGGGTCGTCGACTACGTGCTCCTCCACGAGCTGGCCCACCTGCTCCAGCCCGGCCACGGGCCGCAGTTCTGGGCGCTCCTCGAGGGCTATCCGCGCCTGGAGCGGGCGCGGGGCTACCTGCAGGGCGTCTCCGCCGCGGCGGGGCTGGACCTCAGCGACGACTGAACCGACGCCGGTGTCCGCGGTTGCCGCGGTGCTCTCCGTGTCCCCGGAGCCTTCGGCCACCCGGCGCCGTGTGCCCGTGCCGTGCCCGGCGGCCGACGCGTCAGCCGCGCAGGGCGCGCCTCCCGGCCTCGACGAGGGGACGCAGCTCGTCCCGGGTCCCCTCCGGCAGCGCCTCGACCGGCCACCAGCGCACGTCGAGCGACTCGTCGCTGACCCTGGCCCGGGCGCCACGCGGCACGACGGCCGCGAAGCGGATGTCGAGGTGCTCGCGGCACGACCCGAAGTCGCCGACGAGGGCGTGCCGGTCCAGGTGGACGATGCCGGGCAGGACGGTGAGGGCGTCCATGCCGGACTCCTCGGTGGCCTCGCGGCAGGCGGCGTGCCACACCGACGCGTCGCCTTCCTCGTAGTGACCGCCGAGCTGGAACCACGCCAGGGCGCGCCGGTGGTGCGTGAGCAGGGTGCGCGCGCCCTCGTCGTCGAGGACGACGACGCTGCCGGTCAGGTGCGCCGGTGGTCCCTGCTTGCTCATGGCGTCGGGGTGCGCGGCCAGATGGTCGAGGAACTCGACCCGGAGACGCTCCTGGGCAGCGTCGGGCGCCTGCCACGACTCCAGGCGCGCCATCGCGTCGGCACGCAGCCGCAGCCACGCCTCGCCGACCCCGCGACGTGCCGCGCTGCTGTCCCTCGGGGTCACCGAGGCGGACCGGGGAGGTCCCCGGGATCGCCCGAGTCACTGGAGTCACCGGAGCCACTGGAGCCACTGGAGCCACTGGAGCCACTGGAGCCATCGGCCTCTCCGGCGGAGCCCGGTCGGGCATCGCGGCCCCGCTCGCGCTCGGCGTCCTCGAGGATGTCGCGCAGCACGGAGTCGAGGTCGCCGAGCTCGCCGCCACCACCGGCGTCACCGGCCCCACCGACGCCGGCCGACCCACCGCGCACCCGCTCGACGAAGCCGATCGGGTCGTCGAGGTCGCGTGAGGTGGGGGCGAGGTCCGGGTGGGCCCAGCGACCGTCACGCAGCGACGCCCCGCCCGCGTCCTCGAGCGCGGCCCAGAGGTTGGCCGCGTCGCGCAGCCGGCGCGGGCGCAGCTCGAGGCCGACGAGCCCGGCGAACGTCTTCTGGGCGGCGCCCCCGACGCGACGCCGACGGATCGTCTCGGCGAGCGCCGCCGACTGCGGCAGGTGGCGCGAGGTGGCGCGGTCCGTCACGTGGTCGACCCAGCCCTCGGCGAGCGCGAGGAGGGTCTCGAGCCGGTCGAGCGCCGCCTGTTGCGCGGCAGTCGGCTGGGGCCGGAACAGGTTGCCCTGCAAGGCGGCTCGCAGCGCCTCGGGGTCCGAGGGGTCGATCGTCGAGAGCGCCGACTCGATGGCGTCGGTGTCGATGGTGATGTTGCGCGCGTAGTCCGACACCGCCGACAGCAGCTGTGGGCCGAGCCACGGCACCTCGGCGAACAGCCGGACGCGCGCAGCCTCGCGCACCGCGAGGTAGAGGCGCACCTGGGCGATGTCGATCTCGAGGGAATCGGCGAGCGCGGCGACGTTGCCGGGCAGCAGCGCGACGACCCCGGGCTCGGTCAGGGGCAGCCCGACCTCGGTACCGCTGACGACCTCCGTCGCGAGCGTGCCGACGGCCTGGCCGAGCTGGGCCGAGAACATCTGGCGGCTGAGGTTGCCGAGCATCGGCGCCCACTGGTCCACCATGGCCCGCGGGTCGAAGCCGGCCGGCAGACCGGGCGGCAGCGCGTCACCGAACGCCTCGGGCCCGAGCTCGCCGACCTGCTTGCGCAGCGCGTCGGACGTCGCCGCCGTGACGCCGTCCGAGACCGGCTCGATGAGGTCGAACCAGCGCGGCATCGTCGCCTCGACCCACTCGGCGCGGCTCAGGCCGGTGGCACGCCAGGCCGGCGTCGACAGGGTGGTCTGCTCGTCGAGCCACAGGGAGGCGACGGACACGGCGTCGACGACCGCGCGGGACGCCGCGTCGTCGTGCACGTCGTTGCCCTCACCCGCCAGCACGTGCTTGCGGGCGACGTCGGTGGCGAGGTCGCGCGAGCCGGTCGGGGACTGCTGGGCGGCCATGAACGTGCCGAGCTGGGCCCGCATCGCGGCCTGGGTCGCCGGGTCGGTGAGGTCGACGCCCATGCTGCGCATCGCCTCCGCGAGCTCGGGGTTGCCGGCAGCCTCGCCGAGGACCTGCTCGAGCATCGCGCCGATGTCGGCGGGGGGCACGTCGCCGCCCCCGGGGCGACGCAGCGGCAGCCCGAACGGGCTGTCCGCCCCGAAGAGCCCCGAGGGGTCGGAGGGCACCGACGGCATCGACGGCATCGACGGCACCGTCGGGTCGCCGCTGGACGCCGCGTCACCGCTCGGGTGACCCGTCTCGGCACCGGCCGAGCCGCCTGCCTCGTCACCCGCGTCCGCCCGACCGCCGGACTGCCCGGCGTCGGGTCCGTCCTGCTCGTCGTCGCGTTCGTCGTCGTGTCCGTCGTCGTGCCGGGAACCTCGGTCGTCGGCCATCCTGCTCATCCCCATCGCCGCTGTCGGTTGTCTCTCCAAGACAACCACGGACCGGTCGGGTTGGTTCCCCCGTGGTCGCGGCGACCGGACGCGAGGGCGCGGCCCGGCAGCATACGATGGCGCGCGTGACGGTCACCCTTGCCGAGATCCGCGAGTCACCTCTGTCGGTCGACGAGGTGCTCGCGAGCGTGTCCGACCCGCGCGCCGGCGGCACGTGCCTGTTCATCGGCACCGTCCGTGACCACGACCGCCCGGCCGGGGCCGCGGGTGAGGGCGGCGGCACGGGCGAGCACGCCAGGGGCGTCAGCCACCTCGACTACACGGCACACCCGCAGGCCGCCGAGGTCGCCCGCGCGCTCGCCGAGAAGCACGCCGCGGACGGTCGGGTCGTGCGGATCGCGGTCGTCCACCGCGTCGGCCACCTCGAGGTCGGCGACCTCGCGGTCGTCGTCGGGGTCAGCGCCGAGCACCGCGGCGAGGCCTTCGAGGTGTGCCGGGCCCTCATCGACGAGTTCAAGGCCGGCGTGCCGATCTGGAAGCACCAGCAGTTCACTGACGGCGCCGACGAGTGGGTCGGTTTGCCGTGAGGACGATCCGACGCGTGCCGGACCAGCAGCCCGGCACGTACCCGCCCGTGCCCCGCGCGTCCGTCCCGGGTGTCCACGACCCCCGCCACGGCGACGACGGTCGGCTGACCCGGGGGAACAAGGCGGTCCTCGGCCTCTTCTTCGCCTTCCTCGTCGCGATGGTCATCGGGTCCCTCGTGCACCTGCCGTACGCGGTCATGAGCCCCGGCCCGACGCAGGACACCCTCGGCGTCTCCTCCGACGGCAAGAAGACGCCGATCATCTCGGTGACCGGCCTGCCCACCTACCCGACCGACGGGGCGCTGCGGTTCACCACCGTCCGCGTCGAGGGCGGGCCCGGCTACCCGGTCGACGCGTGGGACGTCCTGCGGGCGTGGATCGACCCGACCCGCGACGTGTACCCGGTCGACGACGTCTTCGACCCGCAGGTCAGCGAGGAGCAGGTCGCCGAGGAGAACGCCGTCCAGATGGCCGGGTCGCAGGAGGAGGCCACGGCGGTCGCCCTGCGCGCCATCGGCAAGGTCGTACCGACCCACATCGTCATCGCCCAGCTGACCGACCAGTCCAGGGCCAAGGACCTGCTCAAGCCCAAGGACCGGATCCTGCGTGTCGGCGGCACCGAGATCACGTCGGCCGACGACGTCCGCACCGCGCTCCAGCAGCGTCGACCGGGCGAGAGCATCGAGCTGACGGTGTCGCGCGGCGGCAAGGACGTCACCGTGACCGTCCCGACCATCGAGGGGCAGGGCGGCCGGACGGCGCTCGGGGTCATCCTCAGCCTCGCGCACGACTTCCCCGCCACGGTGAAGATCGATGCCGGCTCGATCGGGGGCCCGTCGGCGGGCCTCATGTTCAGCCTCGGCATCTACGACAAGCTGACGCCGGGCGCGCTCGCGGGCAACCACCAGATCGCCGGCACCGGCACCATCGACGACGCCGGCAACGTCGGGCCGATCGGCGGCATCCGCCAGAAGCTGGCGGGGGCCCGCGCCGACGGCGCCACCTGGTTCCTGGCGCCGGCGGGCAACTGTGACGAGGTCGTCGCCCACGTGCCCGACGGGCTGCAGGTCGTCAAGGTCTCGACGTTCGACCAGGCCCGCGACGCCGTCGAGGCGATCGCGAAGGACAAGACGGGCTCCCTGCCGCACTGCTGAGCCCGGACGGAGCACCGCCCCACCGGGACAGGGGGGGCGGTTCGGCCCGGGCGGGAGCCTCGCTCAGTCCGAGAGGGTGGCGCGCAGGGCCTCGACGAGTCCGGGCGCGATGTCGCGACCGGTGGCCACGGCGTCGTCGGAGTCGTGGTCCCGCTGGCGCAGCAGGCAGATCGAGGCACCGTCCCGCAGCACCGCGACGACGAGCCGCACGTCCTTGCGGTCCGGGTGCGAGGCGAGCGCCTCGACGGCGTCGGCCGAGCGGCTCGGCAGGTCGCGCTCGGCCTCGGGCGGCACGACCATCCGCTCGATGGCGAAGGCGCAGCCGGCGACCTCGGCGGGCCAGGCGATTCGGCCGAGCAGCGTCTCGAGCGAGCTCGTCCGGGGCAGGCCGTCCTGTTCGATGGCGGTCAGCGCCCCGTCGGCGAGATCGGCCGGACCCATGCCGGCGCGCAGCTGCGGCTCACGCTCGAGCAGGTCCGAGGTGCGCACCAGGGCGAAGAGCCGGGCCGGCTGGTCCCAGCCGCCGGCGGCGACGTGACGCTCGGTGTCGAGGCTGTCTCTTATACACATCTGACGCTGCCGACGACGGA
>NZ_JBPGXG010000028.1:0-37284 GCF_056755255.1 Monashia sp. HAY1-5C
ATCAGGCTTCCGCCCATTGTGCAATATTCCCCACTGCTGCCTCCCGTAGGAGTCTGGGCCGTGTCTCAGTCCCAGTGTGGCCGGTCGCCCTCTCAGGCCGGCTACCCGTCGTCGCCTTGGTGAGCCACTACCTCACCAACAAGCTGATAGGCCGCGAGCCCATCCCAGACCGAAAAACTTTCCACACGGTAGAGATGCCTCTCCGTGTCATATCCGGTATTAGCTCCGGTTTCCCGGGGTTATCCCAGAGTCTGGGGCAGGTTACTCACGTGTTACTCACCCGTTCGCCACTGATCAGGCCAAGCAAGCTTGACCGTCACCGTTCGACTTGCATGTGTTAAGCACGCCGCCAGCGTTCGTCCTGAGCCAGGATCAAACTCTCCGTTGATGTTCAAACAAACCCACGAAGGGCCAAACTGATCCAGGCTGAGCCGAACAACCAGCACAAAATACTGATCGTCGTTGTCAACCAAAGAAATTTCTTCATCCAAGGAACCAGCCACCCACGACCACAACAGTCACAAGCACACGCCAGCCCCTCGAGACGAGGTAAATAGGCATCGATTTTTGACACGCTGTTGAGTTCTCAAGAATCAGACACACACCATCAACCACACCCACACGCGCAGGCCCGGCCTCCGGGGCAACCCTTCAAACTTACCCGCTCCGGCGGACCCGGTCAACTCGGGCGCTGCTCCGTGGAGACGTGCACCCGGGCCTCATCAGGTCTCGGCGGGACCCTGTGAACGAGCCACCACCACGTGGTGTTCCGTCCACCGGGAGCCAGCCCCGGGACCGTCCAGCTTCGCGGTCGAAGTGCTCGATCGCGGTGGCGTCCGTTCCTCCCTGTCGGGCTGACGAAGAGAACAGTAGCCCGCCCCGTGGGCGGAACACAAATTCGTGCGCCCGGAAGGCGCCAGAAGGCCGGATCTGTCTGCCGCCCAAGAAGATCCGGGCCTCTGCGCACCTCTACGGGCCTGGTGCCGGCCCCCGGTGGGGCCCGGACGCAGTCAGCCCGTGCGTCGGGCGGCGGCCAGGTTGCGGCGCCCGCGCTTGAGGACCGCCACGTCCCCGTGGAGGAAGTCGTCCTCTCCCAGCACGAGCTCGGGGTCGGACACCTTGGCGTTGTTGAGGGAGGCACCCCCCTCGGCGATCGCGCGGCGGGCGGCGTTGCGGGACTCGACGAGCCCGACGGCGACCAGCGCGTCGACCAACGACTCGCCGACCCGTACGTCCGCCGACGGCAGCTCGGAGGTCGCGTCCTTCAGCGTCGACGCGTCGAGCGCAGCGAGGTCGCCCTTGCCGAAGAGCGCCTCGGACGCCGCCTGCACCGCCTCGGTGGCCGCGGCCCCGTGCACGAGGGTCGTGACGTCGGCGGCGAGCACCCGCTGCGCCGCCCGGCGGAAGGGCTCCTCGGCGACCTGCCGTTCGAGCTCGGCGATCTCGTCACGCGTGCGGTCGCTCAGGGCCTTGAGCATCGCCACCACGGAGGCGTCCTCGACGTTGAGGAAGTACTGGTAGAAGGCGTAGGCGCTGGTCATGTCGGCGCTGAGCCAGACCGCGTTGCCCTCGGACTTGCCGAACTTGCGCCCGGTCGAGTCGACGAGCAGCGGCGTCGCCAGGGCATGGACCGAGGCGCCCTCGACCCGGTGGACGAGGTCCACGCCGGCCGTGATGTTGCCCCACTGGTCGCTGCCGCCGATCTGCAGGGTGCACCCGCGGCTGCGGTACAGCTCGAGGTAGTCCAGGGCCTGCAGCATCTGGTAGCTGAACTCGGTGTACGAGATGCCCTGGTCGCTCTCGAGGCGGCGGGCCACGGCCTCCTTGCGGATCATCTGGTTGACCCGGAAGTGCCGTCCGACGTCGCGCAGGAAGTCCAGCGCGCTCAACGGCGCGGTCCAGTCGAGGTTGTTGACCAGCTGCGCCGGGTTGTCGCCGTCGAAGTCGAGCAGCGGTCCGACGAGCTGCTGGATGCGCGCCACCGACGCCGCGATGGTGTCCTTGTCCTGCAGGACCCGCTCGGAGTCGGGCTTGGGGTCGCCGATGAGCCCGGTGGAGCCCCCGACCAGGCAGATGACGCGATGACCGGCCGCCTGCATCCGCCGGAGCACCGACAGCTGGACGAAGTTGCCGAAGTGCAGCGAGGGCGCGCTCGGGTCGAAGCCGCAATACACCGTGATCGGCCCGTCGGCGAGGCTCTGACGCAGCGCCGCCTCGTCGGTGGACTGTGCCACCAGGCCGCGCCACTGCAGCTCGTCGAAGATGTCGGTCACGGGTATCGGTTCCTCTCGTTAGCGTGCGGGCCCGGTGCCCACGCGCACAGCCTGCCCTACGCCCACGGCCGGGGGCGAGCGGGTTGCCGCCCGTCCCACATCACGGCCGACGGCGCCGCACCACGCCGGGGCGGTACGCCGAGACCGTCGGCTCGTCGGCGAGCCAGAAGCGCCAGGGGAACACCTCGCCGTCGCCACCCGGGCCGCTGACACCCACGCGTGGGCCGGTGCGGATGCGCCCGGGGTCGGTCGGGCAGACCGGTGCGCGCACGACGAGGTCGACCGGGTCGCCGATCGAGGGACGGCAGAAGTCGCGTCCGGTCTCCGCCGCACCGAGAGCGAGAACCTGGCCGAGGCGTCCCGGTCCGCGCGCCCAGTCCCGCTCCCGCTGCCCGACGCGTCGGGCCGCGGCGACCTCGTGACCGGCGAGGACCTGCCCCGCCCGGAGCAGCACCGCCGACGCGGACCCGTGGTCACCGGCGACGAGGTTGGCGCACCAGTGGTGGCCGTAGGTGAAGTAGACGTAGAGGAAGCCCGCCGGACCGAACATGACCTCGGTGCGCGGTGTCGGACCCCGGAAGGCGTGGGAGCCGGGGTCGACCTGCCCGGCGTACGCCTCGACCTCGGTCAGGCGCAGCGTCACGCCGGCGTGCGTGACCGTGCAGCCGAGCAGGGCGGGGGCCACCTCGAGCACCGGCCGCTCGAAGAAGGAGCGCGGCAGGCGCTCCCCCGCCCACGCGTCGCAGGAGGGCTCGGCAGGGGGCGTCGGCGTCGGGTCGGCACTCACCCGTCAGACGCTAGCCGCCGTCCACCCGCGGGCGGCGGTGAGGCGGTCGCGGGCCGCGGCGAGCTGCTCCGCCACCCGGACGGGCGCGGTGCCACCCACGGCGTCGCGCGAGGCGAGCGACCCCTCCACCGACAGCACGGAACGCACGCCCGGCGTGAGGTGCTCGCTGATCGCGGCGAAGTCCTCGTCGGTGAGGTCCCACAGCTCGATGTCGCGCTCCTCGCACACGCGGACGCAGGTCCCGGCCACCTCGTGGGCGACGCGGAAGGGCACGCCCTCCCGGACGAGCCACTCGGCGATGTCGGTGGCGAGCGCAAAGCCCTGCGGCGCGAGCGACGCGAGACGGTCCGTGTTGAACGTGAGGGTGGCCACCATGCCCGAGAACGCGGGCAGGAGGACCTCGAGGGTGTCGACGGCGTCGAACACGGGCTCCTTGTCCTCCTGCAGGTCGCGGTTGTACGCGAGCGGCAGCGCCTTGAGTGTCGTCAGCAGGCCGGCGAGGTCGCCCACGAGCCGGCCCGCCTTGCCGCGGGCCAGCTCGGCGACGTCGGGGTTCTTCTTCTGCGGCATGATGCTCGACCCGGTCGAGTATGAGTCGTGCAGCGTCACGAAGGAGAACTCCTTCGTCGCCCAGATGACGACCTCCTCGGCGATCCGCGACACGTCGACGGCGGTCATCGCCGCGACGAAGGCGAACTCGGCCACGACGTCGCGCGAGGCGGTGCCGTCGATGGAGTTCTCGACCGCGCGGCCGAAGCCGAGGTCCCGGGCGACGGCCTCGGGGTCGAGGCCGAGGGAGGAGCCGGCCAGGGCCCCCGACCCGTAGGGCGAGGCGTCGGCCCGGGCGTCCCAGTCCCGCAGCCGGTCCACGTCGCGCAGCAGCGCCCAGGCGTGGGCGAGCAGGTGGTGGCTCAGCAGCACCGGCTGGGCGTGCTGCAGGTGGGTGCGCCCGGGCATCGGCACGCCGTGGTGCCGGTCGGCCTGGGCCACGAGCGCCTCGACGACGTCGAGGACCAGCCCTCCGACGACGCGCGCGCGCTCGCGCAGGTACATCCGGAACAGCGTCGCGACCTGGTCGTTGCGCGAGCGCCCGGCGCGCAGCCGACCGCCGAGGTCCGTGCCGACGCGCTCGATCAGGCCTCGTTCGAGCGCCGTGTGCACGTCCTCGTCGTCGACGGCGGGCACGAAGGCACCGGAGAGGACGTCGGCCTCGAGGCGGTCGAGGCCCTCGAGCATGCCGGCCAGGTGCTCGTCGGAGAGCAGCCCCGCTGCAGAGAGCACCCGCGCGTGCGCCCGGGAGCCGGCGATGTCGTGCGGCGCGAGGCGCCAGTCGAAGTGGGTGCTCTTCGACAGGGCGGCGAGGGCCTGGTCGGGCCCCCCGCTGAACCGGCCGCCCCAGAGGCTGACGCGGCCCTCGGCGCCCTCGCCGGCCTCGGCCTGCTGCGGCGTGCTGGGGGTGGCGTCGGTCGGCATCGGGTCCTCCTGGGAGTGGGTGGTGCGGGTACGGGGCGGCGCGACGCGGTCAGTCGCGGGTGCCGGCCAGGGCGAGCAGCCGGTCGGCGACCGCGAGGGCGCGCCGTGGGCCGTCGGTGACGATCATGATCGTGTCGTCGCCGGCGATGGTGCCGACGACGTCGGGGTCGCGCGTCTGGTCGATGGCCGAGGCGAGGTAGTTGGCGGCGCCCGGCGGGGTGCGCACGACGACGAGCTGGCCGGCGGCCGTCGCCGACACGAGCAGCTCCTCGCACGTGCGACGCAGACGGGCTGAGGCCGAGTCGCCCAGCGACCCGACGGCGGCCACCTCGCCGCCCTCGCCGGGCACGGCGTAGACGAGGGCTCGGTCGCGGCGCACCTTCACCGCGCCGACCTCGACGAGGTCGCGCGACAGGGTCGCCTGCGTCACGTCGATGCCGTCGGCGACGAGCAGGTCGGCGAGCTCACCCTGGCTGTGCACCGGGTGCTGACCGAGCAGCTCGATGATGCGGCGCTGGCGCTGGGTGCGGCTCACGGCGCCGCCTCGCGCGCGGCGGCGAGGACGGCGGGCAGGTCGTCGAGGAAGCCCTGCAGCTCGGTCTCGGTGATGACGAGCGGCGGCGCCAGGCGCAGGGCCGTGGGGGTCACCGCGTTGACGATGTACCCGGCCTCCCGTGCCGCGGCCATCACAGCCGCGGACGGGACGCCGTCGAGCTCGACGGCCCGGAGGAGGCCGCGACCGCGAGTCCCGCGCACGCCGGGGACGTCCACGGTGTCGAGGAGGGCACCGACCCGCCGGACGTTGCCGAGCAGGTCGTCACGCTCGATGGTGTCGAGCACGGCGAGCCCGGCCGCGCACGCGAGCGGGTTGCCGCCGAACGTCGTGCCGTGCTGGCCGGCCGACAACAGCGTCGTCACGTCGGTGCCGAAGGTGACGAGCGCGCCGATGGGCACGCCACCCCCCAGGCCCTTGGCGAGCGTCATGGCGTCGGGGAGGATGCCGGAGCGCTGGTGGGCGAACCAGTCGCCGGTGCGGCCGATGCCGCTCTGGATCTCGTCGAGGACGAGGAGCGCGCCGTGCGCCGTCGTCAGCTCGCGGGCCAGGCGCAGGTAGTCATCGCCCAGCTCGCGGACGCCGGCCTCGCCCTGGACCGGCTCGAGGACCACGGCGGCCGTGCGGGCGTCGACGACGGCGCGCAGGGCCTCCGCGTCGCCCGGCGGCACGAAGACGACCTCGGGGATGAGCGGCTCGAACGGGGCCCGGTAGGCCTCCTTGTGAGTCAGCGCGAGGGCCCCGGTGGAGCGCCCGTGGAAGGCGCCCTCCAGCGCGACGATGCGCGTGCGCCCGGTCCGCCGGGACAGCTTCACCGCGGCCTCGGTGGCCTCGGTGCCGGAGTTGGCGAAGAAGACGCCGGAGCCCTCGGGCGCGCGGGAGAGCGCGAGGAGCCGCTCGGCGAGGAGGATCGCCGGCTCGGACGTGAAGAAGTTCGAGACGTGGATCGCCTGCTCGGCCTGCTTGGCGACGGCCTGGACGAGAGCCGGGTGCCCGTGCCCGAGTGCGTTGACGGCGATGCCGGACAGCAGGTCGAGGTAGCGGTTGCCGTCGACGTCGGTGACCCAGCAGCCGTGACCCGAGGCGAGGACGAGCTGGGGCGTGCCGAACACCTGGACGAGCGCGCCGGCGTACCGGTCCAGCAGCTGCCGCCCTGTCTGGCCGCCGGTGCTCATGCCCCGCTCCCCTCGGTGTCGGCGGACGAGCGGATGTCGGGCAGGACCATCGTTCCGATCCCCTCGTCGGTGAAGATCTCGAGCAGGATCGAGTGCGGTGCACGGCCGTCGACGACGTGCGTCTGGGGCACGCCGCCCTCCACGGCGCGGATGCACGCCTCGAGCTTGGGGACCATGCCGGCATCGACGCGGGTCAGCAGCTCCCGCGCAGCGGTGAGGTCGATCGTCGACAGGAGCGAGCTGCGGTCGGGCCAGCTGGCGTAGATGCCCTCGACGTCGGTCAGGACGACGAGCTTCTCCGCCTGCAGGGCCACCGCGATCGCGGCCGCTGCCGAGTCGGCGTTGACGTTGAGCACCTGGCCCTCGACGTCGAGGTCGGGTGCGACGGTCGACACGACGGGCACGCGGCCGGCGTCGAGGATGTCGAGGACCGCAGAGGGGTTGACGCTCTCGACGTCGCCGACGAGCCCGAGGTCGACCTCCTCGCCGTCGACGAGGGTGCTGCGGCGGCGTGCCCCGAGCAGCCCGGCGTCCTCGCCGGACAGGCCCACGGCGATGGGGCCGTGCTGGTTGAGCAGCCCGACGAGCTCGCGCCCGACCTGGCCGGTCAGGACCATGCGGACGACGTCCATGACCTCGGGCGTCGTGACCCGCAGGCCGCCGCGGAACTCGCTCTCGAGGCCCACCCGGTCGAGCATCGCCTTGATCTGGGGCCCGCCGCCGTGCACGACGACCGGGCGCAGGCCGGCGTAGCGCAGGAAGGCGACGTCCTCGGCGAAGGCCTTCTTCAGCGTGTCGTCGACCATGGCGTTGCCGCCGTACTTGACGACGACCAGGGCGCCGCGGAACCGCTCCAGCCAGGGCAGCGCCTCGACGAGGGTGGTGGCCTTGCCCGCGGCGACGCGCAGCGAGGCGGCGTCGATGAGTCCGCGCAGGTTGCGCTGGGCCGGGTTGGCGTGGCTTGCGGGGCTGGCGGCGCTGGTACGGGTCATGTGCTGTAGGCCGAGTTCTCGTGGACGTAGTCGTGCGTGAGGTCGTTGGTCCACACCGTCGCGGTGTCGGTGCCGGCGTGCAGGTCGACGAGCACGTGCACCTCGCGGGGCGTGAGGTCGACGAGGGACCGGTCCTGCCCGACGCCACCGGCGCGGCAGACCTGGACGCCGTTCATGGCGACGTCGAGCGCGGCCGGGTCGAAGGCAGCACCGGTGGTGCCGACGGCGGCGAGGACGCGTCCCCAGTTCGGGTCGTTGCCGAACACGGCGCACTTGAAGAGGTTGTTGCGGGCGACCGCACGGGCCACCTCGAGGGCGTCCTCGACCGAGGCGGCCCCCTGGACCTCGATCGCGATGTCGTGGCTCGCGCCCTCGGCGTCGCCGATGAGCTGGCGGGCGAGGTCGGAGCACACCGCGGTCAGGGCGCCCGTCAGGGCGGCGGTGTCGACGCGGACGCCGGAGGCGCCGGAGGACAGGACGACGACGGTGTCGTTGGTCGACATGCACGCGTCGGAGTCGATGCGGTCGAACGAGACGCTCGTGGCCGCGCGCAGGGCGGTGTCGAGGTCGGCCGGGTCGACGACCGCATCGGTCGTGACGACCACGAGCATCGTGGCGAGCGCGGGCGCGAGCATGCCGGCCCCCTTGGCCATCCCCGAGACGCTCCAGCCCTCCCCCCGGTGCGCGGCGACCTTGTGGACCGTGTCGGTCGTCATGATCGCGACGGCGGCGGCCTGGTGCCCGTCCGGGCTCAGAGCGGCCGCCGCGGCGTCGACCCCGGGCAGGAGCTTGTCCATCGGGAGCAGCTCGCCGATCAGACCGGTGGAGCAGACGACGACGTCGCCGGCCGACACGCCGACCGCTGCGGCCACGTGCTCGGCGGTGCGGTGGGTGTCGAGGAAGCCCTGGGCACCGGTGCACGCGTTGGCGCCGCCGGAGTTGAGGACGACGGCGTCGACACGTCGGTCGGCCACGACCTGACGCGACCACGTGACCGGCGCCGCCTCGACGCGGTTGCTCGTGAAGACCGCGGCGGCGTGGTGGTCGGGTCCGTCGTTGACGACGAGGGCGACGTCGGGGCGGCCGCTCGCCTTGAGCCCCGCGGTGACGCCGGCGGCGCGGAACCCCTGCGGGAGCCGCACGGGCGCCGGGTTGGGCGAGGCGGTGGCCGTCACGGGGCCACCCCCGCGACGGGCAGCCCGAGCGTCTCGTCGAGACCGAGGGCGAGGTTGGCGCACTGGACGGCGGCACCGGCCGTGCCCTTGGTGAGGTTGTCGACCGCGGAGACGACGACGACTCGGCGCAGCCGCTCGTCGACGGTCACCTGGAGCAGGACGTTGTTGCTGCCGACGACGCTGCCGGTCGAGGGCCAGGTGCCCTCCGGCAGCAGGTGCACGAACGGCTCGGACGCGTAGGCCTTGTCCCAGGCCTCGCGGACCGATGCGGGATCGGTGCCGGGCACGAGCCGCGCCGTGCAGGTGGCGAGGATGCCGCGCGGCATGGGGGCGAGCGTCGGGGTGAACGAGACGGTCACGGGGGTCCCGCCGGCGCGGCCGAGGTTCTGCTCGATCTCGGGAGTGTGCCGGTGCAGCCCGCCGACGCCGTAGGGCGACATGGCGCCCATGACCTCGCTTCCGAGCAGGTGCGGTTTGAGCGACTTGCCTGCACCCGAGGTGCCCGAGGCGGCCACGACGATGACGTCGTGCGGCTCGAGGATCCCCGCGGCGAAGCCCGGCGCCAGCGCGAGCGAGATGCCCGTCGGGTAACAGCCCGGTACGGCGATGCGCGTCGCGCCGGCCAGTGCGGCGCGTTGCGTGCCGACGGCGAGCGGAAGCTCGGGCAGGCCGTAGGGCCAGGAGCCGGCATGCGGGGTGTCGTAGAACGTGGTCCAGGCCTCGCCCGACTCGAGCCGGTAGTCGGCACCGCAGTCGATGACGACGACGTCCTCGGGCAGGGCCGCAGCGATGGCCGCGGAGTGCCCGTGCGGCAGGGCGAGGAAGACGACGTCGTGCCCGCCGAGCGTCTCCGGCGTCGTCGGCTCGAGAACCCGGTCCGCGAGGGGGGTCAGGTGCGGGTGAACGCCCCCGAGCCGTTCACCCGCACTGCTGGCCGCCGTGACGGCCCCGACCTCGATCTGCGGGTGCGCGAGCAGGAGCCGGAGGATCTCGCCTCCGGCGTAGCCGCTCGCACCCGCCACTGCTGCCCTGATCACGATGCATGACTATACACCGAGATGCATACTTCTGCATCCAAGGTCAGCGCTGGACGGCTCCCGTCGCCGCCGCCGCCGCGGCGACCGCCGCGTCGCGGAAGGCGTTGACCTCCTCCGTCGTCAGCGTCCGGTCGGCGGCCCGGAAGGTGAGCCGGTACGCGAGGGACCGGTGACCGGGCTCGACGTGCTCGCCCTCGTAGACGTCGAACAGCGCGATCGACTCGAGCGCGTCGCCCGAGCCCGAGCGCAGCGCCTGCTCGACGTCGACGGCCGCCACGTCGGCGGCCACGAGCAGCGCGACGTCGGTCAGCGCCGGCGGGAAGGTCGAGAACGCGGCCGCCTGGACCGGCTCCTCGCTCGCAGCCGTCAGGACGTCGACGTCGATCTCGGCCGCCACCGTTCGCGCCGGCAGGTCGAGGGCCGCCAGCACCTTCGGGTGCAGCTCACCCGCATGACCGACGAGCGTGCCGTCGGTCAGGGTGATCCGGGCGCACCGCCCGGGGTGCCATGGCGCGTGGTCGGCGTCGTTGGCGACGTGGACGGGCACCGCGAGCGCGGACGCGACCGCCTGGACGGCCGCGACCATGTCGCTCCAGTCGGCGGCGCGGCCCGGGCCCCACCACCCGGCGAGCTCGGCCTGCCCGGTGGCGACGACGGCGGCCCGACGCGGCTGCGGCGGCACGGCGGCATAGAGGTCCTCGAGCGTCGCGTCGTCCGGACGCGCCCCGACCGCCGGCACCGGTGCCTTCGCGAGGGGGCCACCCGGGCGGAAGACGAGGCCGACCTCGTAGAGGGCGACGTCCTTGTGGCCGCGGGCGACGTTGCGGCGCAGCACGTCGACGAGGCTGCCGAGGACGGTGGTGCGCAGCAGCGGCCGCTCCTCCGACAGCGGGTTGGCCACCCGCACGGCCTGGCGGCGGTCGTCGTCGGCCGGCAGGGCGAGCTGGTCGGACAGCTCCTCGGCGACGAACGGGTAGCTGAGCACCTCGGTGTACCCGGCTCCGGCGAGCGCGTCGGCGACGAGCCGGCGGGTGCGCTGGGCGTGGGTCAGGCCTCGACCCCGGGAGGGTGTCGGCGTCAGGGACGGGATGTTGTCGTACCCGTCGATCCGCGCGACCTCCTCGGCGTAGTCGGGCGCGTCGACGAGGTCGGGACGCCACGACGGCGGCGTGACGAGCACGTGGACGTCGTCGGCGCCCTCACCCTGCTCGTCGACGACGCAGCCGAGGTCGCGCAGGATCTGCACGACCCGCTCGCGCGGGTACTCGATGCCGACGATGCGTCCCGGCTCGGTGACGTCGAGCAGGTAGGGCTCGCGGTCCGTGGTCGCGTCGAGGTCGGTGACCCCGGCGTCGAGGGTGCCGCCACCGAACCGGACGAGGAGGTCGACGGCCAGCTGCGCCGCCGCCGCCGTGACCTTGGGGTCGACGCCGCGCTCGAACCGCTTGGACGCCTCGGTGACGAGGCGGTGCCGTCGCGAGGACCGCGCCACGGTGGTCGGGTCGAAGTGCGCGGCCTCGACGAGGACGTCGGTCGTCGTGGCGTCGACCTCCGAGGAGGCCCCGCCCATGACGCCGGCGATGGCGAGCGGGCGCTCGCCCGAGTCGGTGATGAGCAGGTCCTCGGGCGACAGGGTGCGCTCGACGTCGTCGAGGGTGCTCAGCGACTCCCCCGCCCGGGCCCGGCGCACGACGATCGGGCCGTGCAGCTTGGCCAGGTCGTAGGCGTGCAGCGGCTGCCCCACCGCGAGCATGACGTAGTTGGTGACGTCGACCGCGAGCGAGATGGGCCGCATGCCGACCTGGGTCAGGCGCCTCTGCATCCAGGGCGGCGACGGGCGGGTCGGGTCGATGCCGCGGACGACCCGAGCCACGAAGCGGTCGCAGCCGACGACGCCCTCCAGCGGCTCGTCGTCCTCGACGCGGACCGGGTGGCCCGCCTCGTTCGCCGCGGGCACCGGCACCGCGGCGGGGTCGCGGAAGCCCCCGGCCGGGCTGCCCTGGCTGTGCCAGAACTCCCGGGCCAGACCCCGCACCGAGAAGCAGTAGCCCCGGTCCGGCGTCACGTTCGTCTCGACGGTCTCCTCGGCCAGGCCGAGCAGGGCGATGGCGTCGTCGCCCGGTCGCACCTCAGCGGCTCGCTCGGCGCCGAGCAGCCGCTCGAGCACGATGATGCCGCTGTGGTCGTGGCCGATACCGAGCTCGTCCTCCGCGCAGATCATGCCGTTGGACACGTGGCCGTACGTCTTGCGGGCGCTGATGTGGAAGCCGCCGGGCAGCGTGGCCCCGGGAAGCACGACGACGACGAGGTCCCCGACCGCGAAGTTGTCGGCGCCGCAGACGATCTCCTGGTGCTTGCCCTCGGAGACCATCTGCCCGTTCTGGCCGACGTCGACGGTGCACCAACGGATCGTCTTGCCGTTCTTCTGCGGCTCGTCGACGAAGTCGAGGACGCGGCCGACGACGAGCGGGCCGGTGATGTCGCCGCCGTGGAGGTCCTCCTCCTCGAGCCCGACGCTGACGAGACCGGCCGCGACGTCGGCGCCGGTGGCGCCCGCGGGCAGGTCGGTGTACTCGGCGAGCCAGCTCAGTGGCATGCGCATCGGGTCAGGCCCCCATTCCGAACTGCTGCGAGAAGCGGACGTCGCCCTCGACCATCTCGTGCATGCCCTGCACCCCGTGGCGCAGCATCAGCGCGCGCTCGATGCCGAGCCCGAAGGCGAATCCCGAGTAGACGTCGGGGTCGATGCCGCACGTGCGCAGCACCTTGCGGTTGACCATGCCCGACCCGCCGAGCTCGATCCAGCCGGAGCCACCGCACGTGCGGCACTGCTGCGGCGTGCCCCAGGTCTCGGCCCCGTGGCAGGCGAAGCAGAGGAAGTCGGTCTCCATGCTCGGCTCGGTGAAGGGGAAGTAGTTGGCGCGCACCCGGGTGCGGGTGTCCTCGCCGAACATGATCCGCACGAACGCGTCGAGGGCGCCGCGCAGGTGGGCCATCGTCAGGCCCTTGTCGATGGCGAGGCACTCGATCTGGTGGAAGACCGGGGTGTGCGTCGCGTCGAGGTCGTCAGTGCGGAACACCTTGCCGGGCGCGACGACGTAGATCGGCGGTTCCTGCTCGAGCATCGTGCGGATCTGCACCGGCGAGGTCTGGGTGCGCAGCACGAGGCCCGAGTCGACGGGGTCGAGGAAGAAGGTGTCCTGCATCTGCCGTGCCGGGTGGTCCGGCCCGAGGTTGAGCGCGTCGAAGTTGAGCCACTCGCTCTCGAGCTCGGGCCCCTCGGCGACCTCCCAACCCATCCCGACGAAGGCGTCGACGAGGCGCTGGGCCGTCAGCTCGATGGGGTGGCGCGCGCCCACCGGACGCCGCACCGCCGGCACGGTCACGTCGACGCGCTCCTCGACGAGGATGCGCTCGTCACGCTCGGCCTCGAGCTGGACCTGCCGCGCGGCGACAGCCTGGGCGATGCGGCCGCGGGCCTGCCCGACCCGCTTGCCGGCCTCGGCCTTGGCGCTCGGTGGCAGCGCCCCGATCTCGCGGTTGGCCAGCGCCAGGGCGCTCTTCTCCCCCTGGTGGGCGGTGCGCACGGCCTTGAGGTCGTCGAGCGAGCCGGCCGCGGCGATCGCGGCGAGGGCCTCCTCGACCGCGGCGTCGACCTGCACCGGGTCGAGGGCGGAGACCTCGACCGGGTCGTAGTTCGTGTTGGGTCCGGACATCGGCGTGCGTGCTGCTCTCGCTCGGGGGGTCGCTTCTGGGCTGCCAGTCTAGGGGCGGCGTCGAACGGGTTTCCGCGCCGTCCCGCGGGGCCGCGTCAGGGCCCGACGACCGCCGGCAGACCCGCAGGCAGGCGCACGACGAACCGGGCCCCGCCGGCCTCGTTGTCGGCGACGTGCACCGTCCCGCCGTGGGCCTCGACGAGCCCACGCACGACGTAGAGCCCGAGGCCGGTGCTCGCGTTCGAGGGGCCGTGCCAGAACCGCCCGAACACCTTGTCACGGTCGGCCGGCGCGATGCCGTCACCCTCGTCGTCGACGTGGACGACGAGCGACTCGACCGTCTCGTCGCGGGGTGCCCCGTCCCTCTCGAGGGTCACGGTGACCTGCCCGGCCCCGTGCCGCAGGGCGTTCTCGATGAGGTTGAAGAAGATCTGCTCGAGGCGGTCGACATCGGCCCACAGCTCCGGCAGCCCGCGCTCGCTGGCAGTCGGGCCGAGGCGCAGGGCCACGGCACCGGGTGCCCGGCCGACCTCGTAGCGTGCGACGTGGCCGCGCAGCAGGGCCTGCAGGTCGACGGGGCCGAGCCGCAGGTTGAGGCTGTCCGAGTCGAGCCGCGAGATGTCGAGCAGCTCGGTGATGAGCCGGGTCAGGCGCGTCGCGTCGGACTCGATCGTCTCGATCATGAGGCGCTTCTGCTCGTCGGTGAACCGGTCCCACCGCCGCAGGAGGCTGCTCGTGAAGCCCGTGACCGACGTCAGCGGCGCCCGCAGCTCGTGGGCGACGGTCGACAGGACCGTCGCCTGCTCTCGCTCGGCGCGCTGGCGGGCCTCGGCGTCGCGCAGACCGAGCATGATCCGCTCGATCGTGCCGCCGCCGTCCCGGACGTAGCGGGCCGTCACGAGGACGTCATGGCCTGCCGGGGCCACGAGGAGCTTCTCGCGGTGACCCGTGCGTGACCCCAGCCCGCCCCACGGGTCGGTGTGCTCCCACCAGGGCCGGCCGTACTTGTCGGTGAACGGCAGACCCTCGTCGAGCGTCCGACCGGTCAGCTCGTCGGGCGTGCACTCGAGGATGCGCGCCGCCTCCGCGTTGACGAAGCGGATGCGACGGTCGGGCCCGACGACGACGAGACCGTCCGGCAGCAGCTCGCCCATCAGGGCGACGGGGGCCAGGGCGTCGGCGGACCGGGGCAGCTGGTCGCCGGAACCGTCGACGCTGGTCATGGAGCGAGGATAGTCACGGGCGGCCCGCCGGTGCCCGGTCAGTGACCCGTGCGTCGCGCCTCGGCCGACGCGTAGAGGCACACCGTGGCAGCCATCGCGAGGTTGAGCGACTCGGCCGCACCGTAGATCGGCACGCGGACGACGTCGTCGCAGGCGTCGCGGACCTCGGCCGGCAGGCCCCAGGCCTCGTTGCCCATGACCCAGGCGTGGGTGCGGCGCAGGTCGGCGTCGTGCAGCAGCGTCGGGCCGACACCGTCCGCGGCGAGCAGCGCCACCCCGCGGGCGCGCAGCTCCGAGATGACCTCGGTCACCGGCACCCCGACCACGACGGGCAGGTGCCACAGCGAGCCGACGGTCGAACGGACCACCTTGGCGTTGTAGACGTCGACGCTCGCGTCGCTCACGACGACGGCGTGCGCGCCGGCCGCGTCCGCCCCGCGGATGACGGTTCCGGCGTTGCCGGGGTCGCGCACGTTGGTCAGGACGCAGACGAAACCGCCGTCGGGGACGCGGCCCAGCGCGTCGGACAGCGGCACGTCGACGGTCCGGCACACGGCGGCGAGGCCCTGCGGGGACTCGGTGTCCCCCATGGCGGCGAGCACCTCCGGGCTGACCTCGTGCACCCGGACCTGTGCGGCGCGCGCGGCCTCCACGATGGCCCCGTGGCGGTCGGCGGCCTCCGGTGTCACGTAGACGTCGCGGACAGTGTCCGGGCGGTGGTTGACCGCCTCGCGGACCGCCTGGGGGCCCTCGGCGAGAAACTGGCCGGTGCGCTCACGGACCGAGCGCCGGGACAGCGCCCGCACCGCCTTGACCCGATCGGATCGGGGGTTGGTCAGCACGGGGTGTCCCGGCGCTCGGGTGCGCTGCGGGGGACGCTCAGGCGGCGTCGCCGGCCTTGTCGGCCGCGGCGGGGACGTTGGCCCGCGAGAGCTCGACGAGGGCGGTGAAGGCCGGCGCGTCGTTGACGGCCAGGTCGGCGAGGATCTTGCGGTCGACCTCGACCCCGGCGGCCTTGAGGCCCTGCATGAACCGGTTGTAGGTCATGCCGTTGGCGCGGGCCGCGGCGTTGATGCGCTGGATCCAGAGGCGACGGAAGTCACCCTTCTTGGCGCGACGGTCACGGTAGGCGTAGCCCAGCGAGTGGGTGACCTGCTCCTTGGCCTTGCGGTAGAGACGCGACCGCTGACCGCGGTAGCCGCTCGCGCGCTCGAGAACGACGCGACGCTTCTTCTGGGCGTTGACCGCCCGCTTCACGCGTGCCACGTGAACACTCCTTCTTTACTTGAACACACTTCGGTGTTGCTGGCGTGACCGAGACGACCCGGCTGCTCAGCTGATGCTGTGGGGGTCCCGGCTCACTTGCCGAGGAGCTTCTTGACCTTCTTGGCGTCGGGAGCGGCGACCTCGACGTCGCCGGCGATGCGGCGGGTGTAGCGCGAGGACTTGCGCTCGAGCAGGTGACGGCCGCCGGCCTGCTCACGCATGACCTTGCCCTTGCCGGTCAGGCGGAAACGCTTCTTCGCACCGCTGTGCGTCTTCATCTTCGGCATGGTGGCCGATCTCCTTCGTGTTGCGTGCGTACGTGAGGCGTACGTCGTCCGTGGTGCGGCGGGCTCCGGGAGCCCGCCGGGAGTCCGGACCGCCGGTCACTCGGCGGCGGCGGTCTCGCTGGTCTGCTCGCTGGTCTGCTCGGTCGTCTGCGCGGCGGGTGCCTCCGGCGCGGCCGTGGCGGCCTCGCCCTCGGCGGGGGTACCGGCCCGGTCCCGGGCTCGTCGCTGCTCGGCGCGGGCCTCGGCCTTCTTCTTCGTCGGTCCGATCACCATGATCATGTTGCGGCCGTCCTGCTTCGGCGCCGACTCGACGTAGCCGAGCTCGGCGATGTCGTCGGCGAGACGCTCGAGCAGGCGGCGGCCGAGCTCGGGGCGCGACTGCTCGCGACCGCGGAACATGATCGTCACCTTGACCTTGTCGCCGGCCTTGAGGAACCGCTCGACGTGGCCCTTCTTGGTGCCGTAGTCGTGCGGGTCGATCTTCGGACGGAGCTTGATCTCCTTGATGACCGTGTTGACCTGGTTCTTGCGGGCTTCCCGTGCCTTCATGGCGGCTTCGTACTTGAACTTGCCGAAGTCCATGAGCTTGGCGACCGGCGGCTTGGCCATGGGGGCCACCTCGACGAGGTCGAGGTTCGCCTCCTCGGCCAGACGCAGCGCGTCCTCGACGCGCACGATGCCGACCTGCTCACCGTTGGGGCCAACCAGACGCACTTCCGGGACCCGGATGCGCTCGTTGATGCGAGGCTCGCTGATGTGGTGCTCCTAAGTTCGATGACTGGTGTGACCTGCGGGAACTGCTCTGCTGGTGCCTGACCCGGAACGAGAAAAGGCTCCTCGTGGGTGCACGAGGAGCCCTGGGTCACGCGGGCGGTGCCGTCACCGGCACCGCACACGGCTCGCCGGTGCCGACCGCACAGCCGTGCGGCGACGCTCCGTCGAGCGGACCTGGGACCCGGCGACCTGCTGGTCGTCGCGGGTGGAAGCGAGCTTCTCTTGCACGTCGTCCCCGCTCCGGCCCGGAGGCACGAGGCGTGGACGACTGGTCAGTGCTCAAGGGTAGCAGCCGGGACGCCCGGTACCGAATCGACGCCGGGCGCGACCGCGGCGCGGGTGCCCGCACCACCGCGCCGACCCCTGGCGCGTCCGCGGGGCGCGAGGGCCCCGGCGAGGGCGACGACGACGCCGATGGCCGACACCGAGAGGAACCCCCACTGCCAGCCTGCCCGGTCGATGGCGAACCCGGCGATGGGCGCACCGAGCGCGGAGCCGGCCGTCATGGCCGAGCCGTGCCACCCCATCATCTCCCCGCGGTGCCGCTCGGGCACGAGGCGGCTCAGCTGCTCGACGGTCGCGGTGATGGTGGGCGCGCAGAGGACACCGCACACCGTGACGAGGACGGCGAAGGCCGGGACCCCGGCGGCGAGGGCGACCGGCGCCGTGGTGGCCGCGAGGCCGGCGAGCAGCCAGAACACCGAGACCGACCGGTGCCAGGCGCCGTAGACGAGGCCACCGACGAGCGACCCGAGACCCCACAGCGCCAGGACCCAGCCGATGGACGCGGTCGAGCCGAACGTGCGCAGGGCGGCGACGACCGACACGTCCGTGCCGGAGAGCACGAGCGTCGAGCACGCGGCTGCGAGCAGGACGGCGGCGACGGGCAGCGTCACGAAACCGGGCAGCCCGAGCCGTCCGACGGAGGCGCGCCCGCCCGCCTTGGGCACGCCGGCGTCACCCGCCGCCCGGGCTTCGTCGTCGGCGGGCTGGGCCTCGGCCGGGCCCGTCGGCGTCGACGTCAGGGGCGGGTTGACGAGCCACAGGACGAGCCCGGCGGCGACCGAGGCCATCTCGCAGACGAAGAGCGCCCACCCGGTGTCCCACGACGTGGCGAGCCAGACGCCGATGGCCGGGCCCGCCATGAAGGACAGCTCGGTGGCCGACGAGTCGAGCGACAGGGCGGTGCGGCGCTGGTCGCTCGGCACCGACCGGATGATGACCTGGCGGAGGATGGAGAACGTCGGCACGACGAACAGCCCGGCGAGCGCGGCGAGGCCTACGAGCGGGGCGTAGTCCACCCAGGGCGCGATCGACCAGCAGACGACCTGGACGACCAGCGAGGGGCCGACGGTGCGACGCAGGCCGATCCGGTCGAGCAGGCGACCGCGCCACGGGCCCGAGACCGCGACGGCGACCGTGGAGGCGGCCGAGACCAGCCCGGCCGCGCCGTAGCTGCGCCCCAGGCTCGTGACGACGTGCAGCGTGAGGATGACGGCGCCGGCCCACATCGGCACGCGGATGAGGAAGCCGAGCAGCAGCGCGCGTCGGGTGTCGCGGTCGGCGAGCACCGGCCCGTACTTCCGGAGGTCCATGTGGCCAAGACAACCACCCGCCGCCGACAGCTCGCACCCCGGTTTCGCCGGGTCGTCGGGCAGCGGCCAGGCGGCGGCCAGGCGGCGGCCAGGCAGCGGCCATGCAGGGATGGTGATGCCTTGTGGCGGCTGGGCAAGAGCGGAAAGGTGGGGTCATGGCAAAGACGCCCGGCAGATCAGACCTCCCTGCGGCCCCCAGCCCCGCCTCGCCGCAGGACATCCGCAACGTCGTCCTCGTCGGCCCCGGCGGCGCCGGCAAGACGGCCCTCTTCGAGGCCCTGCTCGCGGCCCGCGTGCCGGGCCAGCGCACCGGTGGCCCGGGCCCCACCGACCACGTGCGCACGACGACGTTGACCGCAGCCTCCTTCGACAGCGGCAGCGTCGTCCTCAACCTCCTCGACACCCCCGGCTACCCCGACTTCGTCGGCGAGCTGCGGGCCGGGCTCCGGGCGGCCGACGCGGCGGTCTTCGTCGTCTCGGGCGCCGACGACATCGACCGCCCCGTCGCACTGCTCTGGCGCGAGTGCGCGGCCGTCGGGATGCCGCGGGCCGTCGTCGTCACCCACCTCGACCAGCCACGCGCCGAGTTCGCGGCGACCGTCGAGACGTGCCGTCGCACCTTCGGGGACGCGCGGGCCACGCACTGGCCGGTCCTGCAGGACGGCGCGGTGACGGGGGTCGTCGGACTGCTCACCGGCGAGACGTCGGCCGAGCACGAGGACGCCCGCAGCGCGCTCATCGAGTCGGTCATCGAGGAGTCCGAGGACGCGACGCTGCTCGATCGCTACCTCGAGGGCGAGCCCCTCGACACGGCCTCCCTGCTGGCGGACCTGCGCACCGCCATCGAGCTCGGCTCGTTCTTCCCCATCCTGCCGGTCTCGCCGCTGACCGGCGCCGGTGTCGAGGAGCTGCTCGGGGTCATCGAGGGCGCCTTCCCCGACCCGACCGTGCACCCGCTGCCGATGGTGACCACCCCCGCCGGCGGCCACGTCTCGGGGGTCGTGTGCGACCCCGACGCGCCCCTCGTCGCCGAGGTCGTCCGCACGACGACCGACCCGTACGTCGGGCGGCTGTCGCTGGTGCGCGTCTTCTCCGGCACGCTGCGCGTCGACGACACCGTCCACGTCTCCGGCCACCTCGGCGACTTCGTCGGGCACGACGTCGCCGGCCACCCGGCCCATGACGACGACGAGCGCGTCGGGCCGCTCGCCTCACCCTTCGGCGACGCGCACCGACCCCGCGGCAACGCCGTGGCCGGCGACCTCGTCCTCGTCTCGAAGCTGACGCGGGCCGAGACCTCCGACACCCTGTCCTCCCCCGACCGGCCGGCCGTCGTCGCCCCGTGGCTGCTGCCCGAGCCGCAGCTGCCGGTCGCCATCCACGCCGCGACGAAGTCCGACGAGGACAAGCTCGCCGGCGCACTGCAGCGGATCGTCGCCGAGGACGTCACGGTGCGGCTCGACCACTCGGTCGAGACGGACCAGGTCGTGCTCTGGACGATGGGCCAGGCCCATGTCGACGACCTCATCGGGCGGCTGTCCGACCGGTACGGGGTGACCGTGGAGGCCGAGCCGTACCGCACCGCCCTGCGCGAGACCTTCGTGCGGTCCTGCTCGGTGCAGGGCCGGCACGTCAAGCAGTCCGGGGGCCACGGCCAGTACGCGGTGTGTTCGATCCAGATCGAGCCGCTGCCCCGCGGCGCGGGGTTCGAGTTCGTCGACAAGGTCGTCGGCGGCGCCGTGCCGCGGCAGTTCATCCCGTCGGTGGAGAAGGGCGCCCGGCTCCAGCTCGAGAAGGGGTTGCTGACGGGCCACCCGGTCGTCGACGTGCGGGTCACCCTCGTCGACGGCAAGGCGCACTCGGTCGACTCCTCCGACGTCGCCTTCCAGACCGCGGCCGCCCTGGCGCTCAAGGAGGCCGCCAACGAGTCGACGATGGCCCTGCTCGAGCCGATCGACCGCGTCGACATCACGATCGCCGACGAGTACCTCGGCGCCGTCATGTCCGACCTGCGCGGCCGGCGTGGCCAGGTGCTCGGCACCGAGCCGGCCGACGGCATCGACGACGGAGGCGGGTGGACGGTCGTCCATGCCGAGGTCCCCGCGGCGGAGCTGTCCCGCTATCCCATCGACCTGCGGTCGGTCTCGCACGGCACCGGGTCGTTCACGCGCGAGCCGGTCCGGCACGACCTGCTGCCCGCGGACAAGGCCAAGGAACTGCTCCGAGGCTGAGGCGTCGGTCAGGAATCGAGAAGCGCCACAGGTTAGCCCGCACCTAGCGTGGACGGCGCCGGGTGGCCCGCGACCGCGCGCCGCCTCGCCCGGCACGGCGCCGCGCGACGTACGCTCGGGCCGGACGACGACGACGCACACTGCCGGCAGGACGGGGAGACACGATGGCCACAGGCACGACGACGACCGACGCGCGCACGAGACCGGCTGGTGCACCGAGCCGCCCGGCCGCCCACGCGGCCGACCGCCACGACCTCATCCGGGTGCAGGGTGCGCGGGAGAACAACCTCAAGGGCATCGACGTCGAGATCCCGAAGCGTCGCCTCACCGTCTTCACCGGAGTGTCCGGCTCGGGCAAGAGCTCGCTCGTCTTCAGCACGATCGCCGCCGAGTCGCAGCGCATGATCAACGAGACCTACAGCACCTTCGTCCAGGGCTTCATGCCCTCGCTCGCGCGACCCGAGGTCGACGTCATCGAGGGGATCACGACGGCGATCCTCGTCGACCAGGAGCGGATGGGCGCCAACGTCCGCTCGACGGTCGGGACCGCCACCGACGCCAACGCGATGCTCCGGGTGCTCTTCAGCCGCATCGGCGAGCCGTTCGTCGGACCGCCGACCGCCTTCGCCTTCAACGTCCCCACCCGCAAGGCGAGCGGCATCATGACCTCCGACACCGGAGAGAAGCGCGTGGCCCGCAACGTCGTCTACCTCGGCGGCATGTGCCCGGCCTGTGAAGGGCGCGGCAGCATCTCCGACCTCGACCTCGGCGCGATCGTCGACGAGAGCAGATCGCTCGTCGACGGTGCGATCCTCGTGCCCGGGTACACCGCCGACGGCTGGATGGTGGCGGCGTTCAAGGCCGCGGTGCCACCCGACGTGCCGATCAGGGACTTCACGCCCGAGCAGCGCCAGGACTTCCTCTACGGCGAGCCGCGCAAGGTGAAGGTCGAGAAGATCAACGTCACCTACGAGGGCCTGATCCCGAAGATCCGCAAGTCGATGTTCAGCAAGGACGTCGACGCGCTGCAGCCGCACATCCGTGCCTTCGTCGAGCGCGCAGCGGTCTTCGCTCCCTGCCCCGCCTGCGAGGGAACCCGCCTCAACGAGGCGGCGCGGTCCTCGAAGATCAACGGCAGCAGCATCGCCGACGTGTGCGCGATGCAGATCACCGACGCCGCCGAGTGGGTGCGCGGCATCCGGGACCGGTCGGTCGCCCCGCTCGTCGGCAACCTGCTGCACCTGTTCGACTCGTTCGTCGAGATCGGGCTGGGCTACCTGTCCCTCGACCGTCCGGCCGGCACGCTCTCGGGCGGGGAGGCCCAGCGCACCAAGATGATCCGTCACCTGGGGTCGGCGCTCACCGACGTGACGTACGTCTTCGACGAGCCGACCATCGGCCTGCACCCGCACGACATCCAGCGGATGAACAGGCTGCTGCTCGAGCTGCGCGACAAGGGCAACACGGTGCTCGTCGTCGAGCACAAGCCCGAGACCATCGTCATCGCCGACCACGTCGTCGACCTCGGCCCGGGGGCCGGCACCGCCGGCGGCACGGTCTGCTTCGAGGGCGACGTCGCGGGGCTCGAGGCCTCCGACACCCTCACCGGTCGACACCTGCACTACCGGGCCTCGCTCAAGGACCGGGTGCGGACGGCTCGGGGCGCCATCGAGATCCGCGGAGCGTCCTCGCACAACCTGCAGGACGTCGACGTCGACGTGCCGCTCGGGGTGCTCTGCGTCGTCACCGGTGTCGCCGGCTCGGGCAAGAGCTCGCTCATCCACGGCTCGCTCGCCGGCCACGAGGACGTCGTCGTCATCGACCAGGGCGCCATCAAGGGCTCCCGCCGCAGCAACCCGGCGACGTACACGGGGCTGCTCGAGCCCATCCGCAAGGCGTTCGCGAAGGCCAACGGCGTCAAGCCGGCTCTCTTCAGCGCGAACTCCGAAGGCGCCTGCGAGAGCTGCAACGGCAACGGCATGATCTACACCGAGCTCGGGTTCATGGAGACCGTGGCGACGTTGTGCGAGGAGTGCGGCGGCAAGCGGTTCCAGGCCTCGGTCCTCGAGCTGAGGTTCGGTGGCCTGAACATCGCCGAGGTGCTCGAGCTGCCGGTGGCCGAGGCTCACGCGTTCTTCGCGTCCGGGGAGGCGAGGACGCCGGTCGCGGCGTCGATCCTGCAGCGGATGGAGGACGTCGGCCTCGGCTACCTCAAGCTCGGGCAGCCCCTCAACACCCTCTCGGGCGGCGAGCGCCAGCGGCTCAAGCTGGCGATGCGCATGGGCGAGAAGGGCGGCGTCTACGTCCTCGACGAACCGACCACCGGACTGCACCTCGCCGACGTCGACAACCTGCTGCGGCTGCTCGACCGGCTCGTCGACTCCGGCAAGTCGGTCATCGTCATCGAGCACCACCAGGCCGTCATGGCGCACGCGGACTGGGTCATCGACCTGGGGCCGGGCGCGGGGCACGACGGCGGACGCGTCGTCTTCGAGGGGACGCCGGCGGCCCTCGTCGCCGGGCGGGCGACCCTCACCGGACAGCACCTCGCCGAGTACGTCCGCGCCTGAGGCGTCGCGCACACGGCAACGGCCGGCCGGGCGGGTGCCCGGTCGGCCGTTCCGTCGTGCTGCGACGACGCAGTGGGGGACGTCGGCTGGTGATGCCAGCCGGTGCCGTCGGCTGGTGGTGTCAGCTGGCCCGTGCGTGCGATGCAGGGGTGGGAGTCACCGGCGCAGCAGGGCGGCCGCGTCGAGCGGCGAGGTCGACGGGCGGCGCGACGGGCCGGCCGCCGCGCGCGGGCCGCGGCGTGAGGCGCTCGGGGTCGGCCTGGGTCACGGCCTGAATCCCGGCGGCGATGCGGTCGAGGTCACGGTCACGCGCGCCGAGGCGGCTTGCGCTGCCGGCGAGGTGGCCGCGCCGAGCGGAGGCGGCCAGCGCTCGGAGGGAGTCGAGGGAGAGAAGGCGTGTCGTCGTCATGACTCCATGATGCAACGTTGCACCATTCAGCACAAGCGATGCTTTCTTCACAACCATTAAGCCCTACTGTAGTATTGCGTCATGCTCGACACCCACCGCCTCCGCGTCTTCCGCTCCGTCATGGCCAGCGGTTCCATCCAGGCCGCCGCGGACAACCTCGGCTACACCCCGTCGGCCATCAGCCAGCAGATCTCGGCCCTCGCCCGGGAGACCGGGCTGACGCTCTTCGAGCGCGAGGGACGCGGCCTGGCCCCCACGGCCGCGGCCCGCGCGCTCGTGGCGAACACCAACGAGCTCATGGGGCAGCTGAGCCGCCTCGACGGCGTCGTGAGCGACCTGCGCGAGGGGCGCTCCGGGCGGCTCACCATCGGCTACTTCGCCTCCGCGGGCGCCGAGTGGATGCCGACCCTGGCCCGGCGCCTCACGACCGAGCTGCCCGACCTCACCCTCGAGCTCGTCCTGACCGAGTTCCCCGAGCACGTCGGTGTGACGCTCGACCTCGACATCGTCATCGACACCCCGGGAGCCCAGGACCCTCCGGGCTCGCGGCGCGTACCCCTCGCCGTCGACCCGTACGTCGTCATCCTGCCGGCCGACCACCCGCTCGCCGGCGAGGACGAGGTGGGCCTGGCCCAGCTCGCCGGTGACAGCTGGATCCGCAACGACCTACCGAACACCGCGTGCTCGCGGATCTTCGCCGCGGCGTGCGAGTCCGCCGGCTTCCAGCCGCACTTCGCCGTGCAGGCCCAGGACCACTACACGGCCATCGCCTTCGTCAAGGCCGGCGTCGGCGTCACCGCGGTACCGCAGCTGGCGGCCCACGTCATCCCGTCCGGTGTACGGGTGCTGCCCCTGACGGCACCGACTCCGGTGCGCCACATCGCGGCCGTCGTGCGCGACCCTGCGGGCAACAGCGCCGCGCAGCGCGCGGTCGAGCTGCTGCAGGAGCTCATCGGCTGACCCGGCGTGGCGACGGCTCGGTGCGTGCCGCCTGTGCCCCGTCGCCCCGATGCCAGCTCGCCTCAGAGGCGAACGAGCATCTTGCCGGTGTTCTCCCCGCGCAGGACGCCGAGGAAGGCGTCGACGGCGTGCTCGATGCCGTCGACGAACGTCTCGCGCGTGGTCAGGGTGCCGTCGGCGATCCAGCCCGCGGCTCGTTGTGCGTACTCGCCGGCGAGGTCCCAGTGGTCACCGACGAGGAAGCCGGTGATCGTGCCACGCGTCTGGATGAGCCGGGACAGGTTGCGGGGTCCGGGCTGCGGCTCGGTGGCGTTGTAGACCGAGATGGCCCCGCAGATCGCGATGCGACCGCCGCGGGAGAGCGAGCCGATGGCGGCCTCGAGGTGGTCGCCGCCGACGTTGTCGAAGTACACGTCGACGCCGTCCGGCGCTGCCTCGCGGAGCATCGTCGACACCTTCCCGGCGCGGTAGTCGAAGGCGGCGTCGAAGTGCAGGTCCTCGAGCACGTGGCGGACCTTCTCGGGGCCGCCGGCGCTGCCGACGACCCGCGACGCGCCGAGCGCCTTGGCGACCTGCCCTGCCACGCTGCCCACGGCTCCGGCGGCGCCGGAGACGAAGACGACGTCGCCCGGGCGCACCTGTGCCACGCGGGTGAGGCCGGCGTAGGCGGTGAGCCCGGTCATGCCGAGCACGCCGAGGTAGGCCGACGCCGGGGCGATCGTCGTGTCGACGACGCGAACGGCGGACGCGTCGAGCACCGACACCTCGCGCCAGCCCAGGCCGTGCAGGACGTGGTCGCCGACGGCGACCCCGTCGGCCCGCGACTCCTCGACGACGCCGACGGCTCCCCCGTGCATCGCCTCACCGAGGGCATAGGGCTCGGCGTAGGACTTGGCATCGCTCATCCTGCCGCGCATGTAGGGGTCGACCGACATGACGACGTTGCGCACCCGAACCTGACCCTCGCGCACCTCGGGCACGTCGCTCGCGACGAGCTCGAAGTCCTCCTGCCGCGGCCAGCCGACCGGGCGTGACACGAGGCGCACCTCGCGAGGCGGTGCGGTCGTGGCGCTGGTCGTGGCGGTGGGGGTGGCGGGGGACGTGGTGGTGGGGGCGGGCATGGCGGGGGTCGCAGGCGTGCTGTCGGTCATCGGATCTCCTTGGCGGGCAGGTGTTCTCGGGCAGGAATGGGACGTCGGGACAAGACCGGACGGAGCCGCTCAGGCGACCCGCAGCTCGACGGGGATGTTCCCGCGCGTCGCGTTGCTGTACGGGCACACCTGGTGCGCGCGCTCGACGAGCTCGCGGGCGAGGTCCCCGTCGAGGCCGTCCGGCAGCTCGACCTCGAGGACGACGGCGAGCCCGAAGCCCTGGCCCGGCGTGCCGCTCAGGCTGACGTCGGCCGTCACCGCTGCGTCGAAGCCCTCGACGCGACGCTGCCGCGCCACGAGCGCCAGGGCGCTGGCGAAGCAGGCGGCATAGCCGGCCGCGAAGAGCTGCTCGGGGTTGGTGCCCTGTCCGCTGCCGCCGAGCTCCTTCGGTGCCGCGAGCGCCACGTCGAGGCGGCCGTCGGAGGTGACGGCGCGCCCCTCGCGTCCGGACGCGGTGGCGGAGGCGACGTAGCGGGCCTGGTGGGCGGTGGAGGTCATCATCCATCCTTCATATCGTGGTCAACTCTATTGTGCGCAATTGAATAGTAGACTGAAACCATGGCACGCACCACTTCGGCCCCGGACCTTCGCCTCGAGCAGCAGATCTGCTACGCCATGCACACGACCGTGCGCGCCTTCGACGCCGTCTACCGGGACCTCCTCGCCGAGCACGGCCTGTCCTACCCGCAGTACATCGCCCTCATGGCCCTCGGCGAGCACGGACCGGTGACGGTCGGCGACCTCGGCCGCCTCCTGCGCCTCGACTCCGGCACCCTGTCCCCCCTCCTCAAGCGGATGCAGTCGGCCGGGCTCGTGGCGCGCGCGCGGGACCCCGAGGACGAGCGACGCGTCGTCGTTCGCCTCACCGGAGCGGGGCGCGAGCGCCTCGACGCCCTCGTCGGCCTGCCGACGACGATCGCCGAGCGCAGCGGTCTGAGCCGCGCGGAGCTGCGTGAGCTGCACCGGGTGCTGCGGACGGTCTCCGAGCGCCTCGACGCCGTGGCGGCGGGGGCGGCCCGGCAGGCGTAGCAGGGAGCAGGCCCAGACCGCCGCGACCGTCCACGGGGGCGTGTGGCGAGGCGGTCAGGGCACGAGGAGCGAGACGGCGTGGATGAGCATGCCGATGAGGCCGCCGACCAGGGTGCCGTTGATCCGGATGAACTGGAGGTCGCGTCCCACCTGGAGCTCGACCCGCTCGGCGGTCTCCTTGCCGTCCCACCGGTCGATGGTGTGGCTGATGACCTGGGTCACCTCGGTGCCGTACCGCTCGACGGCGTAGACCGTGGCGTCGCAGATGCGGGCGTCGATCCGGTCGCGGATGGCCCTGTCGGCGAGGAGCCGCTCGGCGAGGCCGGTGACCTCCTTGACGGCGCGGGTGCGGACCGGGCCGTCCACGTCCTCGAGGGCCGACACGACGACGGACCGCAGCGAGGCCCACAGCGCCATCGCGGTGTCGGGCACCTGCGGGTGCGACAGGAGCCGCTCCTTGAGCCGCTCGGCCTTGGCCTGCGTCACCGGGTCGTGCTGGAGGTCGTCGGCGAGGTCGACGAGCAGCTTGTCCAGGGCCAGACGGACGTCGTGGCGCGGGTCGTTGCGGATGTCGGCCAGCCACTTTAGCGCCTCGACGTGGACCTTGCGGGCGACGATGTCGTTGATGGCGTCGGGCACCCACGACGGCGCGCGCTGGGTGATGAGCGCCTCGAAGAGGTCCTCGTTGTCGACGAGCCAGGCCCGCAGCTCGTCGAGGACGAGGTCGACGAGCGCGACGTGCGCCTCGTCCCGCACGACCTGGTCGAGCAGGCCACCGGCCAGCGAGCTGACCGGTTCCTGCTTGAGCCGCGGCAGCACGGCCAGCTCGATGACCGCCCGGACGTCCTCGTCGGGGATCCGGTGCAGCGCGTGGACCGTGACGGTGGCCACCTCGTCGACGAGACGCCTGGCGTGGCCGGGACCGAGGACCCACTCCGCGGCGCGACGCGTCGGCTCGGCGTCGAGGACCCGCTCGCGGATGATGTCCTCACGCATGAAGTTCTCGCTGACGAACTCCTCGAGGCTGCGCCCGATCATCTCCTTCTTGCGCGGGATGAGGGCCGTGTGCGGGATCGGCAGCCCGAGCGGGTGGCGGAAGAGCGCCGTGACCGCGAACCAGTCCGCGCACGCACCGACCATGGAGGCTTCGGCGCCCGCGTTGACGAACCCGAGGACACCGTCGGCCTGCCCGCGGGTGAGCAGGTAGACGACCGCCGCGAGGCCGAGCAGGCCCGTGGCCAGCACCCTCATCCGGCGCAGGTCGTGGCGGCGCTGGGCGTCGAGGGTCGGGTCGGCGATGAAGCCGAGGGGTCCGCTCGCGCCGCCTGGTCCTCCGGGCACCGACGCTCCCTTCGTCACTGACTGCATGTCGCTCGTCCTACCCGACGAACGCGCGAGCCCCCGCCGACGCTCCCGACACCCGGGACGCTGCCCGGTGACCGGCCGCCGACGCGTCGCTCAGCCCGCGGGCTCGAGCGCGAACGTCAGGGCATCGATCCTCGCACGCGTCTCGCCGTCGGTCGCGATGCGCTCGCCGATGCGCGTCGCGACGGCACCGACCTCGTCGGCCCCGAGACCCGCGCGCAGGGCCAGGACGACCCTCAGGACGCCCGCACCTGCGGGCTCCCCCGCTTCGAGGCGGTGTGCGGCGACGTCGGGCTCGCCCGCGACCGCCGCCTCGACCGCGGCGGCGACGTGGGGGTCGGCGTGGCTCGGTACCCACGGCCGCTGCTGTGCCAACGCCCAGAGCATGCTCGGACGCAGGACCGTGGCGTGCGGGCTGGCGACGTCGACGACGAGGACCTGGCACTCCTCGGAGATCGCGGCCTGTGCCGCGGAGGAGGCCGGGACGGGCACCGGTCGGGCGGCGGCGTCCCACTCGGAGAGGCTGGCGAGCGAGGAGAAGACGGGCAGCGCGCGCGAGCCGTCCGGGGCCGTCAGCGTGACGGCGGCCATGTCGCTGCGGGTGTCGGTGGCGTGCTCGCCCGTCTCGTCGACCTCGGTCGCCACCGCGACGACGGGCACGAGCCACCGCGCCGCGGCGACGGCTGCGACGAGGGCCTGCTCGGCCTGCGGCGTCGGTGCCGTCCGTGCGGCCTCGACGGCCGCGAGGAGCGCGGCGTCGGCCGCACCGGTGTCACCGGCGAACCCGTGGCTGGGGATCGACTTGCCCTCCCAGGCCTGCCCGGCCGAGTCGGACGGCCGTCCCGCGGCGTCGTGGAAGGCAGCGGGGGGCCGGCTCACGGGCGGGCCTCGGGCCGGCCCGCGACGTCGAGCGCCTCCGGGAGGGTGAAGGCGCCCCGGTAGAGCGCCGACCCGATGATCGCGCCCTCGACGCCGACGTCGACGAGGGCGCGGATGGCCGCGACGTCGTCCAGGGTCGAGACGCCGCCGCTCGCGACGACGGGTCGGTCCGTGCGCCTGCACACCTCGCGGAGCAGGTCGGTGTTCGGGCCCTGGAGCATGCCGTCCTTCTGCACGTCGGTGACGACGTACCGCGCGCAGCCTTCTCGGTCGAGCCGGTCGAGGACGTCCCACAGGTCGCCGCCGTCGCGGGTCCAGCCGCGCGCGGCCAGGGTCGTGCCCCGCACGTCGAGCCCGATCGCGACACGGTCGCCGTGCTCGGCGATGACCGAGGCCGTCCACTCGGGGTCCTCGAGGGCGGCGGTGCCGATGTTGACGCGCCGGCATCCCGTGGCGAGGGCCGCCTCGAGGGAGGGCGTGTCGCGGATGCCACCGGACAGCTCCACCCGCAGGTCGAGGCGACCGACGATCGAGGCGATGAGGTCGCGGTTGCTGCCGCGCCCGAAGGCGGCGTCGAGGTCGACGAGGTGGATCCACTCGGCGCCCTGGTCCTGCCAGGCCTTCGCGGCCTCCCACGGGTCACCGAACTGGCCGCCGGTGCCGGCGACGCCCTGGACGAGCTGGACGGCCTGACCGCCCGCGATGTCGACCGCGGGCAGCAGCTCGAGGCGCGGCTGGTCGTTCTGGGGTGACTGGGTCACGGCTGGGATCTCCTCGGCGTCGTGCGGGGGTGGCGGGCTGCTGCTCGGCAGCGGGGCCCGGTCGGTCACAGGCTGCGGACCCAGTTCTCCAGCAGGTGGGCCCCGGCGTCTCCGGACTTCTCCGGGTGGAACTGGGTCGCGCAGAGCGGTCCGTTCTCGACCGCCGCGACGAACCGCGCCCCGTGCTCCGCCCACGTCACGTGCGGGGCCACCCGCTCGAAGGCCCCGGTCGCCTCAAGCGTCCAGCGCTGCACCGCGTAGGAGTGCACGAAGTAGAACCGTTCGTGCTCGACGCCGGCGAACAGGCGCGACCCGGCGGCGGCGTCGACCTCGGACCAGCCCATGTGCGGCACGACGTCGGCCGGGAGCCGCTCGACGGTGCCGGGCCACTCCCCCAGACCCTCCAGGGGTGCGGCGGACGGCTCGGTCGAGCCGTCGAACAGGACCTGCATGCCGACGCAGACGCCGAGCACGGGTCGGCCGCCGCTGATGCGCCGGCCGATGACCCGGGGTCCGTGCGCGGCCGCGAGTCCGGCCATGCACGCGTGGAAGTTGCCGACGCCGGGGACGAACAGGCCGTCGGCCTCCAGGGCGGCGACCGGGTCGGCCGTCAGGGTGACGCTGGCGCCGACGCGTTCGAGGGCGCGCACCGCCGAGCGGACGTTGCCGCTTCCGTAGTCGAGGACGACGACGTCGCGACGGGTGCTCCCGACGCCCGGGGCGCCGGCCGTCACAGGGCTCCCTTGGCGCTCGGGATGCCGACGACGCGGGGGTCGTGGGCCACGGCGGCGCGCAGGGCGCGGGCCACGGCCTTGAACTGCGCCTCGACGATGTGGTGCGGGTCGCGGCCGGCGAGGACGCGCACGTGGAGGCACAGGCCGGCGTTGTAGGCGAAGGACTCGAGGACGTGGCGCGTCATCGACCCGGTGAAGTGGCCGCCGATGAGCGCGTACTGCTGGCCCTCCGGCTCGCCCTCGTGGACGACGTAGGGCCGTCCCGCGACATCGACGACCGCCTGCGCGAGCGCCTCGTCGAGCGGAACCGTGGCGTCGCCGAAGCGCGAGATGCCGGACTTGTCGCCGAGGGCCTCGCGCAGTGCCTGACCGAGGACGATGGCGGTGTCCTCGACGGTGTGGTGCACGTCGACCTCGACGTCGCCGGTCGCCTTGACGGTGAGGTCGATGAGCGAGTGCTTGGCCAGCGAGGCGAGCATGTGGTCGTAGAACGGCACGCCCGTCGAGACCTCGGCGACGCCGGTCCCGTCGAGGTCGAGGGTGAGCTCGACGGAGGACTCGGAGGTGGAGCGGGAGATCGTCGCGGTGCGGTTCATGCGGGCGGCTCCTGGCTGGTCTGGCTGGTCTGGCCGGTCTGGCGGGTCACGCCGGTCTGGCTGCTCAGGTGGGTGGGGGCGAGGCGGGCGAACGCGTCGAGGAAGGCCGTCGTCTCGTCGGGGTCACCCGCCGTGACGCGCAGGTGGTGGGCGATGCCGACGTCGCGCACGAGGACACCGGCGTCGAGCAGGGCCTGCCACGTGGCCTTCTCGTCGGCCAGGCCGCCGAAGAGGACGAAGTTGCTGTCGCTGGCCACCGGCGTGGCGCCGAGCTCGGCGAGGCGCTCGACGATGCGGTCGCGCTGGTGCTTGATGACCTCGACGGTGCCGAGCATGACGTCGGCGTGCTCGAGGGCGACGCGGGCGATCGTCTGCGTCGGGGTCGAGAGGTGGTAGGGCAGTCGCACGAGCCGCAGCGCGTCGACGACCTCCGGGGCGGCGACGAGGTAGCCCAGGCGTCCGCCGGCGAAGGCGAACGCCTTGCTCATCGTGCGGGTCACCACCAGGCGCGGGTGCCCGGCGAGCAGCGTCAGGGCCGATCGGGTTCCGGGGCGGGCGAACTCGGCGTACGCCTCGTCGACGACGACGATCGCGTCCGGGGCGGCGTCGAGCACCGCACCGATGACCTCGAACGGCAGCGCGGTGCCGGTCGGGTTGTTCGGCGAGCAGAGGAAGACGACCGACGGGCGGTGCTGCCGGGCCTGCTCGGCGGCCGACTCGGGCGTGAGGTCGAAGGTGCCGGTGCCGCGCAGGCCGTCGACCCAGGTGGTGCCGAGGGTCTCGCTGATGATCGGATGCATGGAGTAGCTGGGCGTGAACCCCAGCGCCACCCGGCCCGGGCCGCCGAAGGCCTGCACCACGTGCGAGAGCACCTCGTTGGAGCCGTTGCCGGCCCACACCTGCTCGGGGGTGACGGTGACCCCCGACTGCTTCTCGAGGTAGGCGGTCAGCGCCTTGCGCAGCTCGGTGAAGTCGCGGTCCGGGTAGCGGTTGAGGTCGCGGACGTCGGCAGCGAGCGCGGCGACGATGGCCTCGACGACGGGCTCGGGCACCGGGTAGGAGTTCTCGTTCGTGTTGAGCCGGACGGGCACGTCGAGCTGTGGCGCACCGTACGCGGTGCGCCCGCGCAGGTCTGGGCGCAGCAGACGCGCGACCTCGTCGCCTCCGGTGGCCGCGGTCACCGGGGCACCTCGTCGCCGAAGCGCGCGGTGACGGCCTCGCCGTGCGCCGGCAGGTCCTCGGCCTGGGCGAGCGTGACGACGTGACGTGCGACGTCGCGCAGGGCCGCCTCGTCGTAGTCGACGACGTGGATGCCGCGCAGGAACGACTGCACCGATAGCCCACTGCTGTGGCAGGCGCAGCCCGCGGTCGGCAGCACGTGGTTGGACCCGGCCGCATAGTCGCCGAGGCTCACCGGCGCGTACGGGCCGACGAAGACGGCACCGGCGTTGCGCACCCGGGCCGCGACGTCGGCGGCGTCGCGGGTCTGGATCTCGAGGTGCTCGGCGGCGTAGGCGTTGACGACCTCGAGCCCCGCGTCGACGTCGTCGACGAGGACGATGCGCGACTGCGTGCCCTCGAGCGCCTCCCTGACGCGTTCCGCGTGCTTGGTCGCCGGCACCCGGCGCGCGAGCGCGGCGCGGGTCGCCTCGGCGAGCTCCTCGCTGTCGGTGACGAGCACGGAGGCCGCGAGCGGGTCGTGCTCGGCCTGGCTGACGAGGTCCGCGGCGACGTGCTCGGGGTCGGCGGAGTCGTCGGCCAGCACGGCGATCTCGGTGGGACCGGCCTCTGCGTCGATGCCGATGAGCCCCTTGAGGAGGCGCTTGGCGGCGACGACCCAGATGTTGCCGGGGCCGGTGACCATCGACACGGGCTCGCACGTGACGGTGTCGCCCTCGGGCGTCTCGTCGGTGAAGCCGTGGGCGAACATCGCGACGGCCTGCGCCCCACCGACCGCGTAGACCTCCTCGACGCCGAGCAACGCGCAGGTGGCGAGGATCGTCGGGTTGGGGTAGCCGGCGAACTCGCCGGTGTTCTCGCGCTGCGGCGGCGAGGCGACGGCGAGCGAGCCGACGCCGGCCAGCTGCGCGGGCACGACGTTCATGACGACGCTGCTCGGGTAGACGGCGAGACCACCGGGCACGTAGAGGCCGACGCGGTCGACCGGGACCCAGCGCTCGGTGACGGTGCCGCCGGGCACGACACGCGTCGTGGTGTCGGTGCGGCGCTGGTCGGCGTGCACGAGGCGGGCCCGCCGGACGGCCTCCTCGAGCGCTGCGCGCAGGTCCGGCTCGAGGTGTTCCAGCGCCGCCTGCAGGACGGCCACCGGCACCCGCAGGTGGGTGGGGCGGACGCCGTCGAACCGCTCCCCCAGGTCGCGCAGCGCCGCGGCGCCCCGATGCTCGACGTCCTCACAGATCGGCCGCACCTGCTCGAGGGCCGCCGTGACGTCGAACTCGGCTCGGGGAAGGGCACCGCGCAGGAAGCGCACGTCGAGCGTGCGTCCGCGCAGGTCGAGGGTGGACATCATGGGTCACCAGTCTAGGAGGCGCCTGCCGGTGCCCCCGCAGCGTCTCAGGGTGCGGGTCGCAGCCGCCGCTGCGCCCGTCCTGGCTGTCCAATCCTGAACCACCGCTGGCCAACGCCAGACCCCCGCCAGACCCCAGCGCGCCCCGGCCTCCGCCACGCTCGGAGCCTCCCGGCCGGGCGCCCACGACCTCCTGGTCGCTCTTCCTCCGAGTCGTCCACGCGAGCGTCCGGCCGGGCCCGCGACCCACCCCGTCAGCGACTCTCGCTCCCACACCCAGGAGAACCCGTGCCCATCGTTCTTCGCCGGCGCCGGATCGGCGCCGCCCTGCTCGGCCTCGCCGTCGGCATCGTCCCGGCATCCATCGCGCTCACGGCCGCCTCGAGCGCGTCCGGCGCTCCCGCGTCGGGGACGCCGCGCGTCGCGCACGCACCCGCACCGGCCGGGCTGGCCGCCGCCGCACCGCTCACCGTCTCGCAGGCCGTCGGGGCCCAGGACGGGCGCTCGGCGACCGTGCGCGGCTACGTCGTCGGCCAGCCGACCGCGACGAGCACCGTCGTGCGGTCCGGCTTCCCCAACGACTACGCGCTGGCCATCGCCGACACCGCCTCGGAGACCGGCACGACCCGGATGCTCTACGTGCAGATCCCGTCGGCGTTCCGCCCCCAGTGGGGCCTGCGCAGCAACCCCTCGCTCATGGGCCGCCAGGTCGACGTCACCGGCTCGCTGTCGGCGTACTTCTCCCATCCCGGCATGACGGGAACCACGGCCTTCGCCTTCAGCGGGTCGCCGACGACCACGGTCCCGACGACGAGCACGACGACCCCGGCTCCGACCGGCACGACGAGTCCGTACGACTCGACCTACTACGCGTCGGCGGTCGGCAAGACGGGCTCCGCGTTGCACACCGAGCTGCACCGGATCATCTCCAGCGGCGTCACGACGCTGAGCTACGACCAGGTCTGGACGGCGCTCAAGGACACCGACCAGGACCCGAACAACCCCGACAACGTCATCGAGGTCTACTCGGGTCGCTCGATCGCCAAGTCCGACAACGGCGGCGGCGTCGACCAGTGGAACCGTGAGCACGTCTGGGCCAAGAGCCACGGCGACTTCGGCACGGTCAACGGGCCCGGCACGGACGTGCACCACCTGCGCCCCGAGGACGTCACGGTCAACAGCACCCGCGGCAACCTCGACTTCGACAACGGCGGGTCGGCGGTGGCCCAGTGCACCGGCTGCCTCAGCGACGGTGACTCGTTCCAGCCGCGCGACGCCGTCAAGGGCGACGTGGCCCGGATGATCTTCTACATGGCGGTGCGCTGGGACGGCGGGGACGGCTTCGCCGACCTCGAGCCGAACGACCTCGTCGGCAACGGCACCGCGCCCGCGATCGGCCGGCTGTCGGTGCTGCGGCAGTGGAACCTGCAGGACCCGCCCGACGCCTTCGAGAAGCGCCGCAACGAGGTCATCTTCGACACGTGGCAGCACAACCGGAACCCGTTCGTCGACCACCCGGAGTGGGTCACGGCGATCTGGGGGCAGTGACCGGCGCCGGACCGCGAGGACCGGCGACGCGCTCTCACGTCGTCTGGTCGATGAGGACGGCCGTCTCCCAGGCCCACTGCCGCCAGGTGTCGTAGCGGCCGGAGCGCCCACCGTGGCCGGCCACCATCTCGGTGCGGAAGAGCACCTGGGGTGGCTCTGCGCCCGCCGGCAGCTGCGCGTCGGCGTGGCGGATGGCGGCCACCCACTTGGCCGGCTCCGTGACGTAGACGCGGGTGTCGTTGAGGCTCGTCGTGACGAGCAGGCTCGGGTGTGCCCCCGGGCGCACGTTCTCGTACGGCGTGTAGCCCTTCATGAGCGCGTAGGCGGCCGGGTCCTCGAGCGGGTTGCCCCACTCCTCCCACTCGACGACGGTCAGCGGCAGGCTCGGGTCGAGCACCGTGGTCAGCGCGTCGACGAACGGCACCTGCGCGTGGACGAACCGGAACCGCCCGGGGGCCTGGTTGACGACGGCGCCCATGAGCAGGCCACCTGCCGAACCGCCTTCTGCGGCAAGGCGGTCGGGCGCGACGATCCCGGACTCGACGAGGTGGTCCGCACAGGCGACGAAGTCGGTGAACGTGTTCGGCTTAGCCTCGAGCTTGCCGTCGTCGTACCAGGACCGTCCCATCTCCGAACCGCCGCGCACGTGCGCGACGGCGAAGACCCAGCCACGGTCGAGTAGGGACAGCCGCAGCACCGAGAACCACGGGTCGCTCGGGATGCCGTAGGCGCCGTAGGCGTGCAGCAGCCCGGGCGCGCTGCCGTCGGCCGCGACGTCGTCGCGGTGCACGACCGAGATCGGTACGCGAGTGCCATCGGGGGCGGTCGCCCACTCGCGGCGCTGGCGGTAGCGCGTCAGGTCGACGTCGCCGCGCACGTGCTGCCGCTTGAGCAGCGTGAACCGCCGCGTGCGCACGTCGTAGTCCTCGACCGTGCGCGGGGTGACGAGCGACTCGTGGACGACCTGGAGGGTCGGCGTGGCCGACTCGGGGTTGGCTCCGACGACGAGCGTGCCGATCGGCTCGCCGACCGCGATGTCGTGGGCCTCGCCCAGGCCGTTCGGGGCCTCGGGGTCGCGGAGGACGATCCGCACCGCGGTGCCCCCCTCGCGTCGCAGCGACACTGCGAGGAAGTCGTCGAAACCCTCTGCGCCCGTGACGTACTCGTCCTCGGTCGTCAGGTCGAGAGGCACCCACTCGTCGGCCGAGGCGCAGGTGACCGGCGCGACCGTCAGCTCGAAGTTGACGCGGCGGGCGTTGTGCACGACGAGCAGCTGCTCACCCCACGGCTCGACGTCGTACTCGACGCCCTGTCGTCGCTCGGCGACGACGCGCGGCGGGTCGAGCGGGCTCGCGGCGTCGAGGAGCCGGAACTCGCTCGTGGTCTTGGAGGAGATCGCGATGACGACCCACCGGTCGTCCCGCGAGGCACCGACGCCGATGTAGAAGTGCTCGTCGGTCTCCTCGTGCACGAGGACGTCTGCGGCGGCGTCGGTGCCGACCTCGTGGCGCCACACCTGGTGCGGGCGCCACGCGTCGTCGACGCGCGTGTAGAAGAGGTAGCGGCCGTCGAGCGACCACGCCAGCGAGCCGCCGGTGTCGCGGACCGCCTCGTCGAGCAGCTCGCCGTCCTCGATGCGGCGCACCCGGACGTCGTAGCGCTCGTCGCCGGCGAGGTCGACGGCCCACGCCAGCACGTCGCCGGCCGGCGAGACCTCGCTGGCGCCGACGCCGTAGAACTCGTGGCCACGCGCCTCGGCGTTGCCGTCGAGGAGCACCTGCTCTCCCGCGGGCGGCCTGCCCTCGGCGAGGGCCGGCCGCTGCGGGTGGTCGGCCACGGTGACCCGCGCGTCGACGGCATACTGCTCGCCCTCGATGGTGCGCGAGTAGTACCACCAGCGGTCGTGGCGCACCGGCACCGACAGGTCGGTCTCCTCGATGCGGGAGCGGAACTCCTCGAAGACCTGGTCGGCGAGGGGCCGAAGGTGCTCGGTCCGGGCGATCGCGTACGCGTTCTCGGCCGCGAGGAGCTCACGCAGCTCGGAGCCGTCGCGGTTGGCCATCCACGCGTACGGGTCCTCGAAGGTGTCGCCGTGGTGGACGCGGGACACCGGGTCGCGACGGGCGACGGGAGGACGCTGCATTCCGCGCAGTCTACGGACCTGTCTCTTATACACATCTGACGCTGCCGACGACGGA